>JBAVUZ010000705.1:0-14296 GCA_049697035.1 Candidatus Angelobacter sp.
TTCGGCGCCAGCATCAATTCGCTGGCCACGCGTTCGCTCGGTGCGGAAAGCGAACTTGAAGTCAGTTTGGGCCACGGCTTCACCGCACGCGCTGCTTACACGTATCTCGATGGCATCGTCCGCCGGTCCTTCTCCAGCGACGAGCTTTCTCCTTCATTCAATCCGCTCTTTCCAACCATTCCTATCGGCGCATTTTCTCCGCTGGTGGGCAACCGGCCTTTCAACCGCGCTCCGCATGTGGGCAGCGTTTATCTTGGATATGCGCGGCGCAAGCTGGCGCTGGCGCTGAGCGGCAACTTCGTTGCCCGTCGGGACAGCAGCACGTTTCTCTTCGATTCCTCGTTTGGTTCGACGATGCTCCTTCCCAACCGCAATCTGGCTGAGGCCTATCAGAAGATCGACGTCAGCGGCAGCTATCGTCTAAACCGTTACATTCAGATTTACTCGGCCATCGAAAACCTCGCCAGCCAGCACTATGATCCAGCTCCGGGCTTTCCTGCGCTGCCGTTCAACTTCCGCAGCGGAATCAAGGTCACGCTGGGTGGGGAATCAAAGTAAGGCTGTATCAACGACTGGCCCCATGACACATTTTTAGCGGGAAGTGTGCAATTCTGCTTGCCGCCTGCTTTTGCCCTATGGAACGCCGTGCGCCTTCAGGAATGAAAGTATGAATTCGCGACGTTTGGCCTTCTTGGGACTAGTTTCCGGCACGGACTTCAGATCTTTGCCGTAATTCGGCAACGACGGCGTTGCTTTGGCTCGCTCCTTGAAAGGCGCCGTATTTTGAGTGCCTGGCTTTTTCTGTGTGTTGTGGTGAGACGAGAGTTGTTTCAGTTGTTGATCGAGGAGCGCCCGGGCACTCGGTGTGAGCTTATCAATCCGGGCTTTTAGTTCCGCGTCCCCGTCCTCTCCTTCCGACGAGGCAAGGACACCTGGGGGCCTTGTTGTTGCAGACGGAGGCTTTCTTGTTGCAGGCGACAGCGCGGTTGCAGTCATAGCTTTCCTTGCCGCCGGGCTTTCCGCGACGCCCCAGTCGATGATCAAATCGCCCGTGAAGCCGCATTGGTCGGCCGATTGCTGGAGACCGAATGTGAATAAAGCGCCGTCCGGGACTCTTTGGTAGCCCCACCCTTGCTTGCTGCATCCATTGTCATCGTCATTCCAGTAGTTATATACATTTGCGCCAACAAGACTGAACTTGGTGGCGCCTGGGCGTTGCGGTATCCGCACCTGAATCGTATTCTGCGGGATCGGCTCCTGGTTGGGTCCGCAAAAGCCCTCGTCTCCCCAGTTTCTAACAAAGAAGGACCATTTCTCCTGTGTCGGCTCCGGCATGGGCGTGCGGACAAACATCGCATAGACCGGATGCAGCTCCGAGGTATTAGTATGCGTAAGATCGGCCCCCGCCATGCCAATGAGGATGACAAATTTCCCGTCAATCATCAGATGTGCAGTGGCATCGTCAGCATCGACTCCCTTATGGTGGAAGCCGTCCCACCAGGTATTCGTATCGTCCCAGTTATCTACGGTCTCCTCGGAGTTGAACTCGAGATGAACACCGCCTCCTGCTGCTGTCTCAAGCGCTTGATCGGTCCGCCTGACGTTCATGTAATAGTCGTCGTCATCCCAGATCGAACTTGAATGTCCCTCCCATGCCACCGTTCCCTCATAGGTAACTGGAAACCAGTTCATGTGATAGGGAATGCCCGTCCCTCCCCCGATCGAACTGTGGGTACACAGATCACGACGGTTCTGATGAATGCTTTGGCTTGTGCAGTTTGGGGCCGCATTCCAGGTCTGTGGAGTGTCATTCTGGCCGCACGGACAGAATGTGCAGATGTCCGGGAGGGGCTGACGCCAAACGGGATTGAGGCCGAACCCATTATCATCCGTAAGGCCGTTCGACAAGATTATATCCATTGCTT
This sequence comes from Candidatus Angelobacter sp., assembly GCA_049697035.1. Classification (GTDB taxonomy): domain Bacteria; phylum Acidobacteriota; class Terriglobia; order Terriglobales; family Acidobacteriaceae; genus Angelobacter. The sequence goes on from JBAVUZ010000705.1 coordinate 1,926, forward strand.
TTGGAGTGGGAGGAGGGGTCGGAGTCGGAGGAGCCGGCGTCCCGACACAATTGCATTCAATCTCTCCCTTTGGCTGTTTTCCAGTCACGCAATGGCCTGGGGCGACACCGCTTTCAACCGGGCTACAAGCGGCGCCAGGGCTTGAGCAGCCCTTATAAATGTTACCTTTGCACCGTTGTGCATTGACCAAGGCCGGGGCGAAAAGCGTCATCACCGACATTGTCATGGCGATTGAGAAAAATGCGGTGTATTTGCAGTAGCTCATGAAAGACGGCAGACGCATAGTTTGACTCCTTTTGCATGTTCTCGTCATAAGTCCCTGTAGCTAAGGTGTAGTGTTTTTTCCGCCAAGAGAGTTACACCTTTCCGTGAGAGAAATTTCGCGTTTCATGGGAAATTGCCGTGTGTTGCTTGAGAAAAGGGAATAAATCATAAATTGACACGTTCTTCTCGCGGGGGTTCGCGGACGGAGATTGCAAGGACAAAGATCTGGCTGGAGAATCCGCACCAGCCCCTATTGCCGGATATGGCCTACGTTGGATCTAATCCTCCGCCGTCAATGATGGTTTTGGTGACCAAAGGCCATCTACCAACGACCTCATGCCAGCAAGCCATTGTTGACCCTATGATAGTGGGTGGAAGGGCCGTTTGGACCGTACTCCCCATGGAACTTGCAGCCGAGACTAAACTGAACACTGCACAACATTACTCGCCGACGTCCACGCCTGTGCTGGATGTCTTCCGCCCGTTGCCGCCGCAGACCAAAGAGAGTCTGAGCGCGGGTGAATACTTTCTTACCAGCAGCCTTGCGATTCTCATTCTGGTTGCGCTGCCCAGCCTTCGCTCCATTGTTGAAATTGCGCCTGGATATTGGGCCGCACTGATTCCGGTGATCGCCGCTTTGAGCGCCGGTTTTGCCCACGAGATGGGGCACATCATGGCTGGATGGCTTCTTGGCTTCAAGCTCAAACAGATCAAGATTGGTGCGCTCCATTTGGGCAGGCGCGCGCGCTGCGGTGAACCCTATTGCGGAGACGTGATAACGCTGAGCGCTTCTATACTTGAGCCGGGTGTGAGCGGTCTAGATGATGCTACGTTGCGCCGCCGCTTATCGCTTTTGATGCTGGGTGGACCGCTTGCCAGTGCATTGCTGGCAGGAGCACTGGAAACCATTTACTACATCTCTGAGCCTGGCTTTCTTGTTGGTTTCAGCCTGCATGTGGGAGCAGCATTCTCCGGGCTGATTGCTATTGCCGCTTCTCTGCCTGACGTGAATCGCCGTGGCACCTTTTCTGACGGCGCACGTCTTCTGATGCTGCTGCGCAAGGATGCCAAGGCTGAGCGTTGGCTTTCCAACATCCGCTGCCAGATGGCGCTGAATCAGGGACGCCATCCGCGCGATTGGGACCAGGGTTGCGTTGCCCGCGCCGCCGCGGTTTCTGACGACTCTTGCGACGCCTATCTTTCACGCTGGCTCGCCTACCTGTGGGCCGCGGAGCGCCAGGACATCACCTGTGCTACCAAGTATCTGGAAGGTGCGCTGGAGGTTCTTTCATATTCGACTCCAAAAATGCGCGATCATCTGTTCCTTGAGGCGGCAGTTTTTCAGGCATGGTTCCGCGACAATCCTTCCAAAGCGCTATTCTGGGTTTACCGCATCCGCAACAACAAACTCACCCGCCTACAGAAGCAGCGGCTGGATATAGCGTTGCTATGGGCTGAAGGTCGCCTGTTCGACGCCTGGGAGAAGCTGGGCACGGGATATCTTGCGGAATTGCGTGGGCTGCCGGTTTCTCCGGGACGCAAGCTGGTGGAAGAAAGCGCCGCGGAGTGGAAACGCCAGATGGAGTCGCGCATGTTGACGCGCGCGTGGCGCAGCATGTTTTCAATCTCAAGCCAGTTGGAGCCCTCAGCGTTGCAGGCGGCCTTTGAAGCGCCGGAAAAGCACAAAATGGCTTCGTGGTAAAATTTTGTTGTGTCCCCTTCCCGCAAACTGCAAGGCGGACGTGTAAAATCGCGGCCACGCCAAAGCGCTACTCATCTGGTCATCATCACCGGCATGTCAGGTTCCGGAAAAGCTTCAGTGCTCAAGGCATTTGAAGACCTGGATTATTACTGCGTCGACAACCTGCCCATTGATCTGATCCCGCGTTTCGCTGATCTGGCCAAGCAGTCTGCCGAAATCGAAAAAGCCGCGCTGGTGGCGGATATTCGCGAAGGCGAGCAACTCAAGCGCCTGCCTAAAATCATCCAGTCGCTGCGCAAACAGATCAAAACAACGGTGCTTTTTCTTGAGGCGTCCGACGAAGCGCTGCTGCGCCGCTTTAGTGAAACGCGCCGCCCGCATCCTTTGGGCAAGGATTCCACCGTGAAGAAAGCGCTCCAGCAGGAGCGCCGCCTGTTGCAGCCCATCCGCGCTCTTGCGGACATTGTGGTGGACAGCTCAAAGTTCAACGTGCATGAACTGCGCTCGCACATCACAGCCAAGTTCACCGCGGGCGGCACGGACAAAGACATTATGGTTTCGGTGGTGAGCTTTGGCTACAAGGCCGGCGTGCCCAATGATGCTGATCTGCTCTTTGACGTGCGCTTTTTGCCGAACCCACATTTCATTCCCGCGTTCCGGCCCTACACCGGACGCCATCCGCAAGTGGCCAAGTACATTCGCTCATTTCCGCAGACGCAGGAATTTATTGACCGCATCTCCGCGCTGCTGGTTTACCTGATGCCGCATTATGTGCGTGAAGGCAAGAGTTATCTCACCATTGGTTTTGGCTGCACAGGAGGCCAGCATCGCTCTGTTTTTATTGCGGAAGAAGTAAAGAAGCTGCTGGCGCGGGCGGGATATCCGGTGAAGGTTATCCATCGCGATTCACCCCGGTAATTGACAATACTTTACTTTCATTCAGTTGGCCGCATTTCAGCCACACTCCTTTAGAATGGGAGCAATGTTTTCCGCCGCCAAGGGTGCCGTATGCGACAACTGACACGATTGCTCGCGTACCTGCGTCCTTATGCCCCGCATTTCATCGGCTCGGTGCTGTTGATGGCCGTCGTGGGTGCGATGGAAAGCTTCCGCATCCTGTTGATGGGGCCAATCATTGATAGGGTGTTGAATCCCAAGAGCCCAGGGCGTTCATTAACGTTGTTGCCCAACCTTCCCGGCACACACCATGTGGTTTATCTGCAGGATTTTGTGCCCCAGCATTTCCGCAATCCTCTTACGGTGGTGGCTGTGGCCTTGGTTGGGACGGCGCTGATCAAGGGCATTTGCGACTACATTGGCACTTACCTGGTGAATCACGCAGGCTTTGGCCTGATCACCGACCTGCGTAACCGGTTGTATGACACTATTCTCCAGCGCTCGACCTCTTTTTTCTCTCGCCATTCCACCGGAATGCTGGTGTCGACCGTAGTCAACGACGTGGAGAAAGTCCAGGTCACGCTCACCATTGCGCTGGCGGAGTTCCTGCAGCAGTTATTCACCCTGGTCTTTCTAGTTGGCGCGGTAATTGTGCTGGGACACAAGCTGGCGTGGGTGCTGCTGATCTTTGTTCCGTTTGTGATTGTTTCCGCCGGCAAAATCGGACGGCGTGTGCGCAGCACCACGCGCAAAGGCCAGGACAAGCTGGCAGATATCCAGAACATTCTGCACGAGAGCATTGCCGGCAACCGCATTGTGAAGGCCTTTGGCATGGAAAAGTGGGAGAGCAGCCGCTTTCACACCGCGGCCAGAAAGCTTTTCCGCGCCAATCTGAAATCGGTGGCGGTGCAGGCGGTGAGTTCGCCGTTGATGGATATTGTCGGCGTCCTGGCCATCGCGCTGCTGCTTTGGGTGGGCCGCAACCAGATCAATAGCGGCGCCATGACGCCGGGCGTTTTTATCGCGTTTATTATCGCGGTCTTCAGGCTCTATGATCCGGTGCGCAAGATGGCATTTTTCAATAACAGTTTTCAGCAGGCGCTGGGCGCGTCACAGGAAATCTTCCGTTTCATCGACGAGCAGGACGATATACGCGAGCGGCCCGACGCGATTGCGCTGCCTGCATTCCGCGAACGCGTGCGCTTTGAAAGCGTCTCCTTCTCTTACGGGGGCGCAAATGGCCCGGAAACCGAGATTCTGCACAACGTGAATCTGGAAACACGCGCCGGAGAAGTGGTGGCCATTGTGGGTTCGAGCGGCGCGGGCAAGACCACGCTGGTCAACTTGATTCCACGGTTCTTTGACGTAACTTCAGGGGCCATCAAGATTGATGGGCACGATATTCGCGACGTAACGCTGGCCTCACTTCGGGCCCAGATCGGCGTGGTAACGCAGGAAACTATCCTTTTCAATGACACGGTGCGCAATAACGTGGCGTACGGGCAGCCGCACGTTACGGAAGAAGCTGTAGTTGAAGCCGCCAAAGCCGCTCTGGCGCATGATTTCATCATGCGTCTGCCAGACGGATATGACACCATGATCGGCGAACGTGGATTGCGGCTTTCCGGGGGTGAGCGCCAACGCATCGCCATTGCGCGCGCTTTGCTCAAGAACGCTCCCATCCTGATTCTGGACGAGGCTACCTCGTCGCTTGATACGGAATCTGAAGCGCTTGTGCAAGGAGCTCTTCAGAACCTGATTTCCGGCCGCACCGTATTTGTGATTGCGCACCGGCTGACGACTGTCCGCCACGCTGATCGCATCGTGGTCCTGGAGGGCGGACGTATTGCCGATTCCGGCACACATGAGGACCTGCTGACCCGTCTGGGAACCTACCGCAAATTATATGAATTGCAGTTTATGGAGATAGACCCCAAAATGGTTGACGAACCCGGCATTGTCGTCCGTGAAACCCAGATTAAAAATTAGGTCCTAAAACTAAAAGGTCCCAAGAACATATTATGTCCATCCGATCCATGACGGGATTTGCGCAGGTGAAGTCTCAGGCAGGCGAAGGCACTTCATTCACCCTGTCGTTGAAGTCCGTGAATCATCGCTTTCTTGATCCCCAGCTCCGCATGCCAATTGAGATGGACGAACTGGAAATGAAGATCCGCCGCGTGCTGAAAGAACGCCTGGCGCGCGGGCACATTGACGTAACATTGGGCGTGGAGCGCCGGGGCGGAGCAGGTTATGAATTCAATCGCGAACTGGTTGGCGGCTATGTTGAAGCCTTCCGTAAGGCGTCGCGGGAATTCGGCACCACCGGCGAGCCCGATCTGAACAATATATTTCGCATGCCCGGAGCGCTGGGCGCCATGACTCCGGTGGACGGCAACTTTGACATCTCAGTCCTGGCCGCGCTGGAGCAGGCAATCCAGAAGCTGAATACAATGCGCGAACAGGAAGGCCGCGGCATGGAAGCCGAACTGCGACGCCGGTTGGATTCTCTGGAGAAGGCTACGAATGAAGTGGACAAGCTGCGCGGGGCTGTTTCCAAGGCTTATATGGAAAAAGTGCGGTCGCGCATGCTGGAACTGATTGAGAATGCCGATGAAGACCGCGTACTGCAAGAGGCCGCCATCCTGGCCGAGCGCAGTGACATTCAGGAAGAGCTGGTGCGCCTGAATACTCACATTGACCATTTCCGCAAGCTGCTGGAACAGGGCGGTGAAGTGGGCAAGAAGCTGGATTTCCTTTTGCAGGAACTGAACCGCGAAGCCAATACGCTGCTCTCAAAAACCAGCGGCGTGGCAGGCGAAGGACTGCGCATTACCGAGCTGGGGCTATTGATGAAGTCGGAAATCGAAAAATGCCGCGAACAGGTACAAAACCTGGAATGAGCAGCATTCGATACATCATCTCCGCGCCTTCCGGTTCCGGCAAAACCACGCTGGTGAATGAGCTGCGCCAGTACGTGCCGAACCTGGAATTTTCTGTCTCTTACACCACGCGTCCCCCGCGCGGCAGCGAGGAGGATGGACGCGAGTACCACTTCATCTCGCGCGAGGAATTTGAGGCCATGATTGCGCGCGACGCTTTTCTTGAGTACGCGCAGGTCTTCGACAAATACTATGGAACCGCCCGCTCAGTCTTGCAGCACGCTGAAGAGCATGGCCATGACTTGCTGCTCGATATCGATGTGCAGGGGGAGCGCCAGGTCAAGAAGAAGATGCCGGACGCGGTAAGTATTTTTGTATTGCCGCCCAGCCGGGCAGAATTGGAATCGCGCCTGAGAAAACGCAGCCAGAGCGAAAATGTTCTGGCAGAAGACGTCATCCGTCGCCGTCTGGACGAGGCCCGCCGCGAAATTGAGAATTACCCAAACTATGACTACATACTGATCAATGATCGGCTGGAGCAGTCTGTGGACCAGTTGCAGGCCATTGTCCTGGGTGAGCGCATTCGGAAGTCGGGGAAAGCGCCTTCTGCGGCGGAAAAGCAGTATCTGGCCACGGCCCAGAAATGCCTGAAGGCCAACATGGAAGATAAAATCAGGGAAATTCTGGCCACGTTTTGAGCTACCGGTCACCCAAGATGCAGGTAAAAAGTGCGATGCACGAAGCTCAAGATGGGTCTTTACAAGATTGTTCTGTGTTTCGATAATTCAGCATTCTGAGAATTTCCTGTAAAAATGCTAGACACCTTGCGATATCAAATAAACGTGCCGGCATTGTTCACCATGCTGGCATTTCTCTTTGTATCTGGAATCATAGGCCTCTGGTTCGTTCGCAAGACCACGGGCAGATCAATTCGTGAAATGCTGGCCCTTCTGGCAGGTGCTATCGTATTCATTTTCTTGATGACGCCATCCATTTTTATCTTTGATGGCTGGCTCAACTCTCCCGATAAGAGCATCCGTCATACCACAATTCAGCTTCTAACTTTGGCGTATTTGCCGCTTGGGGTGCTGGTTTGGTGGACTTTCAATAAGGTTGGGAAGAGCAGACGCACAAGACCGCGTAAGTAGCTGAAACATCAAGGCATTACCAAGAATGTACACTCTGTTCGGCTCAGGAAACATCTAGGGTTACAATCGTTGTATGAAGGTCGCTCTCGGCGTTACCGGAGGAATTGCCGCTTATAAGGCGGCTGAACTGGTGCGTCTGCTGCAGGACCGCGGCATCCGTGTGCAGGTGGTGATGACCCGCGCGGCGCAGGAGTTTGTCCGTCCGCTGACCTTTGCCGCACTTAGCGGTGAAAAGGTAATTACCGATCTGTTTGGCGCGGGCGCAGAAGAACCTAATATTGATTCCGCGGTCGAACACATTGCGGTGGCGCAGGCGATTGATGCTTTGGTGGTTGCGCCAGCCACTGCCGACGTGATCGCCAAATTCGCCCACGGCGAAGCCAATGACTTTCTAACCACATTGTTTCTTGCTACTACTGCGCCTGTGGTGATCGCGCCTGCCATGAATGTAAACATGTGGGACAACGCCGCCACGCAGGCCAACATTCAGACTCTGAAAGCGCGTGGAGTTGCGATTGTGGAGCCAGACAGCGGTTATCTGGCATGCGGCATGGTGGGCGCAGGGCGTCTGGCAGCGAATGAAACGATTGTGCTGGCCGTGCTCAAGGCCTTGAAGGCGGAGCAGGACCTTGCGGGCGAGACCGTATTAGTCACGGCCGGGCCCACGCGCGAGCCGATCGATCCGGTGCGCTACATCGGCAATCGATCGAGCGGCAAGATGGGTTACGCGCTGGCTGAGGCCGCATTACGGCGCGGCGCGAAAGTGTTCCTGATCTCCGGGCCAACGGCGCTGAAGCCGCCTTCGTCGGCTGAAGTTGTTCAGGTGCAGACGGCGCAGCAGATGCGTGATGCCGTAATCGCGCATTTTGAGCGCGCGACAATCGTGATCAAAGCTGCCGCCGTTGCTGATTTCACCGTGCGCGCGGCCGCTGACGAAAAAATCAAACGCAAAGGTCCGATGACGCTCGAACTGGAGCCGACCATCGATATTCTGGCCGAACTGGGCGCAAAGAAAGGCAGCCGTATCGTTGTTGGCTTTGCCGCCGAAACTACTGATGTCATGGCAAACGCGCGCAAGAAGCTGGAAAGCAAATCGCTGGACGCCATTGTGCTGAACGATGTGTCGCAGCCCGGCATTGGCTTCGATTCTGAGCGCAACGCCGTTACCATCCTTACACATGCAGGCGCGGAGACCGTGCCGGAGACCAGCAAGTGGGAAGTGGCACATCGGGTGCTTGATGTCGTGGTGAAGGTGAAGCTAGAACGTAGACGGCTCCAGCAGTCGAGATAAGAATGCTAGCGCTTGTCTCTGGGTCGGCGAGGAGCCAGCCGATCCACGGCTTTGCAGACTCCGTCACCACCTGCTTGCGAAATAAAGTCCGGGTCAACAGGGTCATTGGATCGGCCTGGATATTGGGCGACTGAAATGCAACGGCAGCCTGCCTCCGCCAGCGGCACGTTTTTGAGAATGTATTCTGACGACACGGACTTCACCAGCACCTGTTGTGAACTCATCGGCTGCTTATCAATCGAATAAGAATCTTTTACCGAATAGCCCAATCCGCTGAAAGCCGGATAGATCCCATAATTGTTCTGCAACCATTGAGCAAGGACCTCGTGGTTGGCATCGTAAAGCGTGGCCGCATAGTTGAAGGTGTGCGCCAACGATGACGGGACCTTTGTGGCTGGGGGATCGCTGAACGCCTTGGCGAAACACGCCATCTCTGTGGCCGGGTCTGTGGGAGTGGCAGAACAAGCGCCGGAAGTTAAAGGAACATCACGCTGGACAACCAGAAACACGTTGGGCCAGGTTGCCAGCACCGCATCCACTGCTTCTGGATTTGACGGACGGCAACGCATTGCTACCAGAATCTTCGCGTCATTGTTCACCAGGCCGGAATAGTTGGGCATGTCTGCGAGCTTGAGCGGCGGCGAGTAGAGTGCGGTAGCCGTGGTGAAAGCCCGCAATGCTCCAGGACGAGAAAGGCTTGTAACAGCCACGCCCGCAGGAAGAAAGCTTACACGCAGGTAGTCGCCCGGCAGAGACTCTCGTGCTGAGCCGGAAATCACGACTGGAGCCGGAGCTGGCATTTGAATGGAATTCGGCGTCGCAGCACGATGATGAGCCGCGCAGCCAGCCGCGAAAAAGCCTACACAGGAGCAGACAAGAAAAGATGCAGAGCGCATGAGAGCCTCCCAAGTTCCTACCAGAAAGAAAGAACGGCAATGCCACTGGAATCTCTTCGCTATGATCTTTGCCCGAATCATAATCGTCAACTGAAAAGGGCCAAGACTCAACCTTTACACTGTTTATTGAGCGGCGTTAAGAATAGGGGAGAGCACAAAAAGGTTTTGCGCCATTTACTTCTTTTTCCTAAACATTTATTTTGCTTGCAGCCATGCCCAAGCCTCTCGATGCCCAGACCCGGAAACATCTTGCCGCCCGCGTGAAGTATTACAAAGAGATGGGCATTCATGATTTCTATCGCCAGCCAATCGACCCGAGCGTTGAACTGGCGTTGCAGCCGGTAGCTGAGGCTGTGCCCGCAAAGCCGCAGGCTCCAGTTACGCTGCCGCCCGTAATTGGCGACAAGCCTTCAGCCTTGAAGCTGATTCGCGAAGACATTGGCGACTGCACCCGTTGCCGCCTGCATAAAGGCCGCACCAATCTGGTTTTCGGTGTGGGGAATGTAAATGCCGACCTGATGTTTGTTGGCGAAGGCCCGGGCGCGGATGAAGATGCGCAGGGCGAGCCTTTTGTGGGTCGCGCGGGACAGCTCTTGAACAACATGATTTCCGCCATGGGAATCAAGCGAGAAGATGTTTACATCGCGAATGTGGTGAAGTGCCGCCCACCCAGCAATCGCACGCCGGAAAAAGACGAGTGCGACATCTGCTCGCCCTTCCTGATGCGCCAGATTGACGTGATCAAGCCCAGAGTCATTGTGACGCTGGGGGCGGTTGCAGCCAAGAACCTGCTGGCGGTGAATGATTCCATGGCCAACCTGCGCGGCCGCTGGTATGACTTCAGAGATTCCAAGCTGCTGGTGACGTACCATCCGGCGTACCTTTTGCGTGATCCGCGGCAGAAAAAGGAAGCGTGGAAAGATTTGCAGATGGTGATGAAATTTCTGGGATTGAATCCGCCTGCGGCCAAGAGCACGCCTGAGTAGTAAAGGTCGATGGGAGAACTTCGGAAGGGGGCGCCGCCACGCCGCTCTACTCTTCCCGTACAATCTTCTCTTAGCTCATGCCCACCTTTTGCGACGTAGCATTGCCGGTCCCGCTGGACATGGCATTTACCTACAAAATTGCCGAGCAACAGCCGGTGGTGGGTGGACGTGTGCTTGTGCCGTTTCGCAATCAGCGCATCTCCGGCGTGGTGATGGCTCTGCACGATCGCACGCCTTCCATGCAAGCCAAGACCGTGATCCAGGTGCTGGACACTGAGCCGGTGCTGGATGAAGGACTGATGAAGCTGGGCCAATGGATTGCGCAATACTACCTGGCTCCGATTGGCGATGTGTTTCGCGGCATGCTGCCACTGGCGGCGGAGATCAAGAAAGCCAAGCTTTACAGGATTACTGAAGTTGGTTACGAGGCGCTGCATGTTTCGGCGACCTCTGGCTCGTCGCGCCGATCGAAGCAGGATATCGATACGCAGATGGTCGAGTATGCGGTGCTGGATTATCTGTCGATGTCTGACGAGGCTCTGGAGGGAACGATCCGTTCTGCCACGGGAGCGAACCGCCAGGTGCTGGATCTTCTGCTGCGCAAGAAATGGATTGCGCGCGAAGACGTTTCTTCCGTCCGCGACGCGCAGCGCACCGTGCAAGTGGCCGTTCTCAAGGAAGTGGGCGGCAAGCTGAATGAGAACCAGCAGAAGATTGTTGCGTTCCTTCAGCAGCAACAGGGAAGAGCATTTGCGGAGCAGATCCGCGAACTCGCCGTGCCGCGCACCACGTTGCAGACGCTGGTGAAACGCGGAATCGTCGAACTGGTGGAAGAGCAGGCGGATTTCAGCGTCAGCAGCATGAAGAAGCGCGGCCCTTCGCACCTGGACTTCATCTTCAACGCGGAACAGAAAGCCGCGCTGACGACAATACAGAGATCGGTGGCAGAAAAGAAATTTTCAGTCTCGCTGCTGCATGGCGTGACCGGTTCGGGCAAGACAGCAGTCTATCTGGCGGCGATGCAGTCCGTGCTTGAGCAGGGGCGTGCCGCCATTTTGCTGGTGCCGGAGATTGGGCTTACGCCTGCGGCTGCGGCGAATCTTCATCAGGTATTTGGGGATGAAGTCGCCATCCTGCATTCGGCGCTTTCCGCCGATGAGCGTGCGGAACAGTGGCATCGCATACGGCGCGGCGATGCGCGGATCGTAGTAGGAACGCGTTCAGCGGTTTTTGCGCCGGTAGAAAATCTGGCGCTGATCGTGGTGGACGAAGAGCACGATAGTTCTTACAAGCAGGAAGAAACGCCGCGCTATAACGGACGCGACGTGGCGGTGATGCGCGGCAAGCTGACGAACTCCGCAGTCGTGCTGGCATCGGCAACGCCAGCGATCGAGTCATACCACAACGCCGAAGCAGGGAAGTACAGGCTGATTCAGCTAAAAGAGCGAGTGGAGCGACGGCCGCTGCCTGAGGTCGAGCTGGTGGACATGCGATCGGAATTTCAGCAGACGGGAGAAGACCAGATCTTCTCCCGTCAATTGATCCAGGAAGTCACGGATCGGCTGGACCGCGGCGAGCAGGCGATGGTGTTGCTGAATCGACGTGGATATTCGTCGGTGGTGTTGTGCCGCGCCTGCGGTGAGACGCTGCAATGCAAGAACTGCACCATCGCCATGACGTTTCACAAGGCCGCGCACCGCATGGAGTGCCATTATTGCGGCTATCGGCAGGCTGTGCCCAAGCGCTGTACGGCATGCAGCAGCGAACATATTTTCTTTCTGGGCACAGGATCAGAGAAAGTGGAAGAGCGGCTGCACGCGGCGTTTCCGCAGGCGCGCATTGGCCGGCTTGATCGCGACACCGTGCGCAATCGACATGACTTTGAGCGGGTGCTCAACCAGTTCCATGCGGGAGAGATCAATCTTCTGGTCGGGACGCAGATGATCGCCAAGGGACATGATGTTCACGGCGTAACGCTGGTCGGGGTCGTTGGGGCAGATTATGCGCTAGGATTTCCTGATTTCCGTGCTGCTGAGCGCACGTTTCAATTACTTACGCAGGTTGCGGGGCGCGCAGGCCGCGGTGAAATGCCGGGAAAGGTCGTGCTGCAGACTTATCATCCCGATCACTACGCGATCCAGTTTGCGCAGCAGCATGACTATGCGGGTTTTTATGAAAAAGAAGTTCGCTTTCGGAAGTGGATGCACTATCCGCCGTTTTCCGCGCTGGCCAACGTTCTGGTGAGGAGCGACAAGCTGGACCAGGCGCTGCGCTGGACCGGACAACTGGGCAAATGGTTTGAGGG
>JBAVUZ010000706.1:0-2669 GCA_049697035.1 Candidatus Angelobacter sp.
GGCTTGGCCTGCGCCGTGACTGGCGCCGCTTGCGCAAAGCGCGGTCCGCGCGAATCCTGGCGAGACGTGACCACCACCGTGTCAAACAATCCTGAGCGTCCCAATTGCCGCGTCGCCAGCTTTTGCAGGCCGATGCCCAGAGACAACATGGCTACCAGTGATGCCACGCCCACGCCAATACCCAGCGTCGTCAGCGAATTTCGCAGGCCTGCTTCGCGCAGGTTGCGTCCGGCAAGCTCAATCAGGTCGTATCCTCTCACCGTGCCGCTCCAATCTTTTCCAGTTCATTGATCGATTCGCCCACCAGTTTTCCGTCACCCAGAAATACCAGGCGGTTGGCGTAGCGCTCCGCCAGCGAACGCTCATGCGTCACCATGATCACGGTCATCTCCAGCGTGCGATTCAATTCGCGGATCAGGTCCATAATTTCCGTGCCGGTTTTTGAATCCAGATTGCCGGTGGGCTCGTCCGCCAGCAAAAGCTTGGGACGATTAGCCAGCGCCCGCGCCAGCGCGGCCCGCTGCTGCTCTCCGCCAGACATCTCGCTTGGCCGATGCTTCATGCGGTCGCTCAGCCCCACCCTCTCCAGCGCCTCAGTTACGCGCGCGCGCCGTTCCTTGCGTTTCACTTCAGCAAAACGCATGGGCAGCTCCACGTTTTCGTACAGCGTCATGGTCGGGACGAGGTTGAATGACTGGAAAACCATTCCCACCGTGTGCCGCCGATATTGCGCCAGCTGCTCAGACGTCATGGTGGCCAGATCTGCGCCTTCCACCACAATCGCGCCGGAATCTGGCCGGTCAAGCCCGGCAATCAGGTTCAGCAACGTGGACTTGCCCGACCCTGACGCGCCGAGCAGAGCGATAAACTCGCCACGCCCCGCCGCCAGGCTCACGCCATCCACTGCTGGAATCAGCGTGCGCCCCAGCTTGTAATGACGCACCACTGAAACCGTTCTTACCGACTCAAATTCTGTGCCGTTTGTTGCCACAATCAGCTCTCCAATGCTTCTATCCGAATGTTACTACCTAAGCTCCCATTCCGTTCCCTCAGTCCAGCCTTTCACCTTAGGACGAAAGGCGTGCCGTGCACGGTGTCCCTCAAACCTGTTGACCGCGACTTCCGATTCAGACTATGAAGCAACCAGCCTTGTGGATAATTTCGTGGATCATCAGGTCTTGTGGAACGCAAGGCCGTCTCTTGCGACGACTTCGTTCTCCGTCTTCGTGTTCCGTAGCCTGGCCTAAGCGACCCTGAGTTTGCGAAAGGGGAGTCGAATGGGTGTCCTTTTTGTGGTTTAAGCGGGTTTTCCGATCACGGCGATGTCGGCGATCACGGCGATCTTCACGTCTCTCTTCCTGCACTTCAGCCCGCTAGAACGACCCCACCCCCTCCATTTTCTTGTTTTTGTTGCAAACAAAGACGTTTCCCCAAATCGTCGCTTGGGCCTCCCTTGGGCGACGCTTGGGCCACCCAAGGGCCACCCAATCCCAGACCCAATCCCAATCCCAGCACGCAGAGGGTCGCAACCCCAAAAACACAAAACGCAACGGCTTCCCGTTGCGGATACTTCCAAATCCTCTCGAAATTCTCCAAGCCCTGCATTCTGTCCCACCAATTTAAGATGACGGACCGCAGGGCTGATTTATTATAGCAAATAAATAACGAAAATGGTGTATTTTTCCTCGGCAAAATTACACCTTTCCAGCGTAACTATAATGTTTTGCGGACAATTCAGAATATGTACGAGAGATACGCGGAAGAAACCCGCCGAGCCATATTTTCGCGGTCTGGGAAGCTCGGCAAGCAGGCTCGGCTTATGTTGAACCAGGACATTTACTCTTGAGCCTTACCCACGACATCAATAACAAAGCGAACCAGCTTTTCTTGTTAACCACCCATGCTGAGAACTTTCGCAAGCAAGTAAAACTTCATTCTTCCGCAAAATCCACCTCATCCGTCGATCTTCCCCTGTCAAACGCCAGCAAACACATCCTGGCTTATACAGCTGAAGAAGCAGACCGTCTAACGAGCAAGCCGATTGGCACCGAACATCTGTTGCTGGGCTTGCTGCGAGAAAAAAACTCAGACGTGCCGGCAGCGCTCGCAGCGGCAGGAATCGATCTTCACTCAGCAAGAAACCGGATCAGAGAAGATCGCGGGCTTCCAATCCTTGACAGCGAGACACTTCCAATTCTCTACAGCGAGACAGAAGATAAAGACATTCCCCTGAAATCCCTGCGACCATTCGCCGTTTTCGTGCTTCTGATTTTAGTTTTATTGCTGAGTTACGTGATCTTCAGGCTGGTGTTTCGCTGATCGGCGCTCCGCCGAATATCACCGGCCGCGCATCTTCGCTGGATCAATCCTCCACAGCTCGCCTTTGCCGTGATCGCTCACCCAGACAGAACCAAAGCCATAGCGGATACCATCGGCCTTCGGATAGTTACCATACTGGTCAATCACTTTGTTCGTCGCCGGATCAATGCGCGTCACCGGGTTTCCGTCCATGGTGACCCAGATGAATCCGCCGCCAAAGCAGATTTCACCGCCCTTGCCCGGCACGTGGACGGGGATAACAGCCACCACTTTGTTCGTGGCCGGATCAATGCGTGAAACATTGCCGTCTGACTGCGTGAGCACCCACAGTGACCCCGCTCCCTCAGTCG
>JBAVUZ010000707.1:0-2399 GCA_049697035.1 Candidatus Angelobacter sp.
CCTCAATGTGGCGAGGCAGTGGAAGTTGCACCAGAATGGCGTGGACAGCAGGATCATCGTTGATGCGCCGCACCTGGTCGCGCAACTCGCCGGCGCTGACGTGATCATCAAAAGTATGCAGCCTGGCCTGCATGCCCAGGCGCTCGCAAAACCCCATCTTTTTCCCGACGTAACGTTGCGATGCCGCGCTCTTGCCCACCAACACAACATCCAGCCGCGGAACAATACCTCGCGCACTTAGGGTTTTCACTTCGTCGCGGACTCGTCGCTCGATTCCGTCAGCAACGGGCTTTCCAAACATAATTTCTGCCATAGCAGCATTATAAAGTCGCGTAAGACGAAGATTTTGTGCGCGGGAACGGTGAGAAAGAGAAAAAGGAAGCGCAAGCACCTGCGCTTCCTGTTGTCAGCGTTTTCTTTTGTAAAAACGATCCTAGGGCCGCAGAATGTCGTGAATAATATCCACGATCCGCTGCGTGCGCCGGTCGAGAATCATGATGTCCACACCCAGCGTGACTCGGCGATATGTGTCCGGCAGCGGCGGCAGGCGGCGCTCCAGGTCCTCTGGAAATGGCTGCACCCGCTTCTGCAATCCGGGAGGTAGAGTTCCATCGCGTTCCAGGTGCTTTTGCAATCCGGGAGGCAGGTTTCCATTGCGCTTGGCCAATCCCGGCGGCAGGTTGGAATTGCGGTCCTGGTAGTAGTTGCGAATTGTGTCGCGATCCCGCACGCTGAATACGATGCGCCCGCCACGATCGCTATCGCGGTCTCGGTCGTCATCATCAGACTGTGCCTGCTTATTGTGTCCTTTGCCTTTTCCATTGCCCTGAGCTGTGCCGGCTTGTGGCAGCGCCGCTGCCAGTAACAGTCCGCAGACCATCGCTGTTAAGGTTCTCTTTAACATTCTTCCGCCTCCGCAGATGTTATTGCCTGCATTAACCATACTTTAAAAATCAGCCGCGCTGAAGGTACCAGAGGGAACGTCCTTCCGGGCCCGCCATACGTCATCAGCCTGCATCCTAACGCTATAATCGCGCGGGAGAAAGATGCCCGACATCACACAAGCTGCGGAATGGCTGCTGGGACCGGAAGCTCCAGCCGAAATTCAGCGCACACACCTGCTGCCGCGCTGGATATTTCTCCGCTGCCTGGGCGCGATCTATTTTTCCGCGTTTTACTCGCTCATTTTTCAGATCAAAGGCATGATCGGCCCAAACGGCATCCTGCCTGCCGGAAGCTATCTGAGCGACGTGGCAAATTATTATCCAAGTCTGCAGCGCTTCTGGTTTGCGCCTACGCTGCTCTGGTTCGGCGCCGGCAACCATGCGCTGATGTTGATCACGTGGGTCGGCTTGATAGCTTCAGTGGCAGTCGTCTTAAACTTCTGGCCGCGCCTGTCGTTGACGGTATGCCTGCTCTGTTTTCTGTCATTCGTCGCCGTAGCGCAGGATTTCTCAGGTTTCCAATCAGACGGCATGCTTCTGGAAGCTGGCTTCATCTCGCTTTTCTTTGCGCCGCCCGGATTGCGGCCCGGCCTGGGCGCGACTCATGCGCCTTCACGCCTCAGCTTATTTCTTCTACGCTGGGAATGGTTCCGAATTTATTTTGAGTCCGGCATCGTAAAGCTCACCAGCGGCGACTATTCCTGGCGTCACCTGACCGCCATGGACGACTACTACCAGAACGGCCCGCTGCCCACATGGATTGGCTGGTACGTGCAGCAGCTTCCGCACTGGTTCCATGCAGCCACAGCCTTCATGACCCTGGCCGCCGAACTCGGGCTAGTCTGGATGCTGTTTCTTCCTCGCCGCTTCCGCATTATCTGCTTTCTGATCGTCACGCCATTTCAGATCGGCATCATTCTCACTGCGAATTACACATTTCTCAATTACCTTGTCCTGGTGCTGGGCTTTCTCCTGCTCGACGATGGCTTCGTCCGCTCGGTGCTGCCCCAACGCGGAAAGAACCGGGGCACACCGGTTTCAAAGGAGTCATCTGATCCGCAAGCGTCGCCGTCGCGATCTGCTGTATGGCTAAAGCCTGTATGGCGAGGGGTTGCCGGCATCTATCTTGGCTGGGTCTTTTACGCGACCACAGCGCTGCTGTTCGCCATGATTCCTTACGCACCGCCGCTTCCTCTGGGCCCAGCACGCGCTCTCGATCCATTTCGCATCGCCAACCAGTATGGCCTTTTCGCAAACATGACCCATGAGCGTTACGAGATTGAGTTTCAGGGATCCACTGACGGCCAGAACTGGACGCCCTATCCATTCCGCTACAAGCCGCAGGATGTCCACAAGGCGCCCGGTATCTATGCTCCTTATCAGCCTCGTTTTGAATGGGACCTGTGGTTTGCCTCGCTCGGCAACTGGCGCAACTATCCATGGGTAGTACAGACC
>JBAVUZ010000708.1:0-2151 GCA_049697035.1 Candidatus Angelobacter sp.
TTCCAGTGCGTCCTGTTCTTCCGCCAGCGCGGCAGCCAGCGTGCTCAAGCCTACGGGGCCGCCGTTATATTTCTGGATGATGGTCAAGAGCAGGCGGCGGTCCACTTCATCAAAGCCATGCTTGTCCACCTCCAGCATTTCCAGCGCGGCCTGCGCTGTGGCTTTGTCTATGCGACCCTGCCCGCGCACCTGGGCAAAGTCGCGCACGCGGCGCAATAGACGGTTGGCGATGCGCGGAGTTCCCCGGGCGCGGCCGGCAAGTTCAGCGGCGCCTTCGGAATCAATCGAGACGCCAAGAATTTCTGCCGAGCGCTCCACAATGTATTTCAGCTCTTCATCGGTATAGAACTCCAGCCGCAACAAAATGCCAAAGCGCGAGCGCAGCGGCGACGACAGCATTCCGGCGCGCGTTGTTGCCGCTACAAAAGTAAACGGACTCACGTCAATGGTGTGCGTGCGCGCTGAAGGGCCCTGGCCAATGATGATGTCGAGCTTGTAATCTTCGAGCGCGGAATAAAGAATTTCTTCCAGCGCGGGCTGCAGGCGGTGCACTTCATCCAGAAACAGGACTTGCTTATTGCGCAGGTTCGTCAGAATTGCTGTGAGATCGCCCTTGATCTGTATGGCCGGCCCGGCGCTCTGCTGATAAGCCACGCCCATTTCATTGGCAATGATCGTAGCCAGCGTGGTCTTGCCAAGACCCGGCGGGCCATATAAAAGAACGTGGTCCAGCGCTTCACCGCGGGACTTGGCGGCCTCTACGGCGACTGCCAGATTCTCTTTTACCTTTTTCTGGCCGATAAACTCTCGCAGGTAGCGCGGACGCAGCTTGAGTTCGTACGACGCATCGTCTTCAGCCTGCACGGCGGAGACGAGACGGTCTTTATCTTTGTCAATCGGTTTGTGCTCTGAAGCGGACACTATTGGCGATGGTAAAGCGAACTGCATAAAAACACCAGAAGCAGATTGAATGATACGTGGAAATTCTTACGGCTGCCGATGCTTCATCTGCAAAAAAAGGGACCTGGGTGGCGCCCAGATCCCTTATTGACGAAGCTACGCGAACATCGAGGCTTACGGTGTGGCTGAGCATGAAGGCGCAGGGAAAGTAGTTAATGCCTGCACGCCCACGCCTCCTTGTCCGGATGGAAATGGACGCCCCGGCACTGGCCGCAGCGTTCCGTCACTCATGATCATCCATCCGTCCACCTCTCCCTGGGCGATGAGTGAGGTGTAAACAAACTTACCGCTGCGGGTGGTGGCAATGGAACCTACCCAGTCAGTGGCGGCAAAGGGCGATCCCGGCACGGGCTGAAGCGAGCCATCTTGCCCCACAGCAAGCGATGACACTGCGGAATTGAACACGTCGCTGGTCAGCAGGTCCTGGTTGCTGGGCGTAAGCGTGAGTGCATTGATGGTGCTGGTGCCGCCGCTGGGGAATGGCGAGCCGGCCACCGGCGTGAGGGTGCCGTCGGCTGCCATGTCGAACGCGTCGATAAGGTTCGATCCCGCGCTGGAAACGAACACGCGGTTGTTGGCGCACGTGCTATCCATCGCCACGGCTGGACCATTGGTGAGAAATGGAGAGCCAAAAACCGGACTTAGGGAGCCGTTAGCGTTGATCGAGTACACCCAAACAGCGTCCAATGACCGCAAGCCTACCAGCAGAAAGTTTCCGTTGGCCGTAACTTTCAGCCCCTCAGGCTCGGCGCCAGTATCGAATGGAGAACCGGCTGCTTCAGTGATTGCGACGTTGGCCCCGATGTTAAAAGTGCGGATGAATGTTGAGCTCTCGTCGACCTGAAAAAGAAAACGCCCATTCGGACTGGCAGTCAGTGACATGGTGGAACCGGAAGTCGCTGTGCCAACCTGAAATGGCGATCCGGGCACCGGAGTAAGCGTGCCTGTTTTTGGGGTAATGGCAAATGCGCTGATGTTGCTGCTGCCATTGTTGGCGGCGTAGAGAAAACTTGCGGCGCCTTGAGTTGCGGTAGTGATATTTTCCGCGTTCACGTCGTTGCTGCCGCCATTGCCGCCGGTAAGAAACGGCGAGCCGGGAATCAGCGCCAGCGATCCATTGCTGGGGCTTACCTTGAACACAGAAACGGTGTTGGGAGAAAAATTATCGTTGGTATAAACAAAGTTGTTTTG
>JBAVUZ010000709.1:0-2532 GCA_049697035.1 Candidatus Angelobacter sp.
TGCGTGGTTTGCGGAACCAATCCCACTGTGACTAAACTCATTGATTACGAAGAGTTCTGCGGACTGCGAGGTCAAGAGAAACCAGTGAGCAACGGCGTACCTGAAATCAGCGTGGAAGAACTAAAACAGCGTCTTGACGCGAAAGAGGACTTTGTCCTTCTGGACGTACGCGAGCCGCACGAATACCAGATCTGCAACCTGAATGGCGTTCTGATTCCGTTGAATGATCTTCCCCGGCGAGTGCATGAGCTCGATCCCAGCAAAGAGCTGGTTGTCCATTGCCGTTCAGGTGCCCGCAGCGCACGGGCCGTGGGCTTTCTGCAACATGCCGGATTCAAAGCGAAGAACCTGGCGGGCGGCATTCTTGCGTGGTCAGACCGCATTGATCCGAAGATGCCGAAATACTAGGCAGGACCGCTTGGAAATGGCGTAGCGGGAATGGCTGCGCCAGAGATTCAATCAGGCAAGCAATAGCGCCGCAAAGCTAAATCGCAGGTTCGTCGTCTTCCTTTGCATCCGCAATCTCTTCATCGCGGGGCGGAAGCTCAATATCTTCCATCTGCTTCTTCTTGGCCTTGTTGTTCAACTCGGCGCGGCGTTCCTGTGACTGCCGTATCACTTCAGCAAACCGGTTCTTCGATTCGTCGTGGGGCTGCTTCTTTTCCATGACAGATAGGATACACAAAGACAGCGCTTTTTGTCGGCATCTACTTGCCCTAACCCGGCGCTCCTTCTATCGTTGTCTCATGCCGCAAGTGCAGAACGCGCCAGCGATTCCCGGGCTTCAATCCGGCAAAAAGGCCGTGGTGGTCTTCTTTGAAACCGATTGTCCCACCTGCCAGCTGGCCCTGCCTTATCTGAATTCGCTGCGGCAGGGCTCCGTTCAGGTGATCGGGCTTTCACAGGATGATGAGCGATCGACGCGCGAGTTTGTGAGCCAGTTAAAGATTTCTTATCCGGTGGAGCTGGATTCAGGGTTGAAGATTTCCCGTGCCTACGATCCGCACAATGTCCCGACATTTTATCTGCTCGATGAAAAGGGGCAGGTGCAGCAGACACTGGTGGGTTTCGATAAAAAGGGCTTGAATGAGCTAGCCGCAGCGTTGGGCCACCCGCCAATCGCCCCAGCCGACGATGGCGCGCCAGCATGGAAGCCGGGATGCAGTTCGCGGCATCTGGAACCGGAGAGTGATAGCGGAGCCGCGGAAGGTAGCGCGAACTTGTTGCGCCGCATGGGCGATCCAGCTTCGCGCATCACGTTAAGCGACAAAGAAGATCCTTTTGAATATTGCCGCAAGCAATTTGGTGATGCGCTGCCGGTAATTCCGCCCACGGTGGAAAAAGTCGAGGCGATGATAAGAGCCAGCGGGCTCGCGCCGGAGACGGTGATTGCCCGCGTGCCGCCATTTTATGGTGAAGCGACGGTGGAAAAGATCGCGGCCAATGCGGTAATGGCGGGATGTGTGCCGGAGATGATGCGCGTATTGCTGCCGTTGGTGCGCGCGGCATGCGACGAGCGTTTCAACCTCCACGGAGTGCAGGCGACCACGCATTTTGCCGCGCCGCTGGTAATGATCAACGGACCGGTGCGACAGGAGCTGGGATTCTGGTCAAAGCAAAATGTTTTTTCCAACGTCGCTCGCGCCAACAGCTCGCTGGGCCGGGCGTTTCAGCTGGTCCTGCTGAATGTCGGTGGTGGGCGGCCTGACGGGATCGACATGTCAGCGCTGGGCAATCCCGGCAAGTTTTCTTTCTGCATCGCCGAAAATGAAAAAGAGAATCCGTGGGAGCCGTTCCATGTAACACGCGGCCTCAAGCGCGAGCAGAGTGCGGTGTCACTGTTCGCGGCGGAGCCGCCGCGTGGAGTAAGTGAGCATACCGCTCCCGCAGGCAAGACCGTGCTGGAGACGATTTCATTCGCGCTGGCTACGGTGTGGAGCTATCGCACGTGCCTGATGCCGGAGGCGATTGTGATTCTTTGTCCAGAGCACGTAAAGACCATCCATCGCGACGGGATCACCAAGGAGCAGGCGCGGCAGTTTTTGTTCGAAAACACCGGGATTCCGGTGCGCCATTATTTGCCGGCGGAGCGTGCGGAAGGCACGCAACTGGCGGCGAATTACAAAGAGATTACGGTGCGCGGTGAGAAGTGCTACCAGAAATTCCGGTCGCCAGAGTCGATCAGCATATTCGTCGCCGGGGGCACGGCGGGGAAGTTTTCCGCTGTGATCGGCAGTTGGTCAACCGGGCCGGCGGGCAGCCAGATGGTGACCTATCCGATCCCAGACAAATAGGAGGAATGCATGCCAGTAACGATTGTTCATCCGGGGAATGAGAGCGTGCCAAAAGCGGCCACGCCGCCGGCGCGGCTTGCCAGCCTGAAGGGCAAGAAGATCGGGTTGCTTGATATCAGCAAACCGGGCGGCAGCTTTTTTCTTGACCGACTGGAAGATATTTTGCGGACGAAGCATGGCGTCGCTGATGTGCTGCGCACGAAAAAGCCGACATTCTCCAAGAACGCGCCACCGCAGG
>JBAVUZ010000710.1:0-2435 GCA_049697035.1 Candidatus Angelobacter sp.
TTGAGCAAGGTATAAACATGGTTCAAAAATCAGAACTGCTTCAGGTGCCGGTATTCGCTGATCTGCCCGATGATCAGATTGAATGGTTCATTAGCCAGTCACAGGAAATCACAGTGAAGGCAGGGGAAACCTACATTCATCAGGGTGACCCCGCGGACTCAATGTTTGTGATCCTTGATGGACAATTACAAAGCCGGGGAGAATTTGGCGGCGAGGCAGTCTTCTTCAATAGCAAGGCCGGCGACATCGGGGGCGTGCTGCCTTTTTCCAGAATGAAATTCTACCCGGTCACAGGACGCGCGATTACTGATGCTCGCGCGCTGCGTTTTCCCGTGACGGCTTTCCCACAGCTCATACAGAAAATGCCTGACCTTACGCAACGGCTTGTGGGCTTGATGTCTGACCGAATTCGCGAAGCCACACGCGTGGAGCAGCAGCGAGATCGTCTGGCTGGACTGGGCAAGCTTTCTGCCGGGCTGGCGCATGAACTCAACAATCCCGCATCGGCCGCTAAGCGCGCCACCAGCCAGCTCCGCGCCACCATGAAACGCATAAAAGACGCAAGCCACGCGCTGGGTGCGCACGATCTTACCGCCGCGCAAAGGGCGGAGATCGAAAAACTGGAGGCGTCGCTCGTCCAGCAGGACGGCCCCCCGCCGGACACGCTTACCATCAGCGCGCTGGAAGAAGAAATCGAGTCCTGGCTGCGCGCTCACGGACAGGAAGATCTGTGGCAGCTTGCGTCAGATCTGGCACACAAGAATATTCAGCCCGCAGCTTTGGACCGTCTATTCGCTACCCTCGATGCCGACACAGCGCGCGCTGCTCTGGTGAGGATTGCAGCTTCCATGGAGATTGCCAACCTGCTCAACGAAATTGAAAACAGCACCTCGCGCATCTCCGATCTGGTCCGCGCCATCAAGGAATACACATACATGGACCAGTCTCCGGTCCAGAACGTGGACATTGTCAAAAGCCTGGAAACCACGCTTACAATCCTGAACCACAAGCTGAAGCGCGGAGTCACAGTCCAACGCGACTATCAGCGCGTCCCCTTTCTGGTGAATTCTTTTGGCAGCGAACTGAACCAGGTCTGGACCAACATTATTGACAACGCGATTGATGCGATGGGCGGCCAGGGCGAACTCCGCGTCCGCACCTATCGTGAAGACGCGTGCGTGGTCGTAGAGATTGCAGATAACGGCCCCGGAATTCCGAATAAAGTTCTGCCGCACATCTTTGAGCCATTCTTCACGACCAAAGGAGTTGGCCAGGGAACGGGACTGGGATTGGATACCGCTTCGCGCATCGTGCGCAAGCATCGCGGACAGATTCAGGTGAACTCAAAGCCGGGCGACACGCGCTTCCAGATATGGCTTCCGCTGGCGGAGTCGCCCTCCAATTAGCGTTTGGGCTTGGCTGCTGTGTTTTTAATTTCCGCGTAGCGAAAGCAGGTCACTAGATGGTCATTCACCATCCCCACCGCCTGCATAAATGCATAGCAGATCGTTGGACCTACGAATTTGAATCCACGTTTTAGCAGGTCCCGGCTCATCTTGTCGGATTCCTCTGTTCGCGCCTGTGGCTGGGATGATGCGCTGAGCGCATTGACGATTGGCTTGCCCCCAACAAATTGCCAGATGTATTCGTCAAAGCTGCCGAATTCTTTTTGCACGGCCAGAAAAGCCCGCGCATTCTGAACCGTCGCCGAAATCTTCAGCCGATTGCGAACGATGCCCGCGTCACCCATCAACTGCTTCAGCTTCTGCGCGTCGTAGAGTGCAATGTTTTTTGGATTGAAGTTGCTGAAGGCCCGTCTGTAAGCATCGCGCTTCGCCAGGATGGTGGACCAGCTAAGACCCGCTTGCGCACCCTCCAGGATCAAAAATTCAAACAGCACGCGGCCGTCATGCTGGGGCACGCCCCACTCAGCATCATGGTAGGCGATCATCTGCGGAGTGGTCGCCCAGGAGCAGCGCGGTTTGGAATCTAATTGCGCTTGCGGCGCATTTTTTGCAGGCATCGTCTTACCGCGCCTGCCCAGCTAAGACGCGGGCTGCTACAGGCCTCATCTCAACCTCCATGCCGCTGAGCACAGCATTGCCAGAAAGCGGATCACGGCGATTCTCGTCCATGAGCGCGTTCAGGTTGGCTCCGGGATTCGCAGCAGCCACTTCGAGTTGAGAACCCGGTTGATCGTGTCCCCATCCATGCGGCAGGCTGATAACGCCCGGCATCATCTCGTCGGTGATCTCCACTTCCATTTCAATGGAGCGGCCATCATGCGCGATGCGTGCTCTGCCACCATCTTCCAGGCCGAGCCGCGAAGCATCCTTAGGATTGACCAGCGCGATGCATCGTGCCGCCCCTTTGGCCAGAACGGGCAGGTTGTGCATCCAGCTGTTGTTGCCGTGAAGCTGGCGTCGTCCAACGAT
>JBAVUZ010000711.1:0-1941 GCA_049697035.1 Candidatus Angelobacter sp.
GCCGCACCGATCTCTACAACTTTTTGTTTCGAAAACCGGTACCTCTGGTTCCACGCAGGAGACGCCTGGAGGTCAATGAGCGCCTCGATTACCAGGGTAAAGTGCTCCGGGCGCTCGATCTTAAGGAATTAAAGAAGGTCACGCGAACACTCGTCGAAGATCACAAAGTGGAAGCGTTGGCCATTTGCTTCCTGCATTCGTATATAAATCCTGAACACGAAGAGAAAGCCGCATGTTGGATCCGCAAAAACTACCCTGATCTGCCCGTTACGATTTCTTCTGAACTAGTTCGCGAGTGGCGCGAATATGAGCGAACTAGCACAACCGCGATGAACGCCTTCGTCCTGCCCGTCGTGAAAAACTACATCGAACACCTTTCTTCAAAAGTAGTGGGGCGGCGATATAAACACGGCCTTTTTGTGAACAGATCAAGCGGTGGCGTGATGAGCGCCGAGCGAGCCAGCCAGCGCCCCGTGCAGACGATCATGTCCGGCCCCGCAGGAGGAACCGTAGCCGCAGCATACTTCGGCACCGAGCACAACTACGACAAGGTGATTGCAATCGATGCGGGCGGAACAAGCTTTGATGTGAGTTTGATCATCGACGGCAAACCGCAAATCACTTCCGAGGCAAAACTCGATGGTCATCCTGTCATGGTTCCAGTCATCAACATTCATTCGATCGGTGCGGGCGGAGGTAGCATCGCCACGGTCGATGAAGGCGGCGCGCTCCTTGTCGGCCCACGAAGCGCTGGGGCTGTCCCAGGTCCTGCGTGCTACGGCAAAGGTGGGACCGAGCCGGCGGTAACGGATGCGCAACTTGTGTGCGGGGTGCTCGATCCGAATAACTTCCTGGGCGGTGAGATGCGGCTGGATGCGGAGGCCGCGAGGCGTGTCGTGAAGTCCGAGGTTGCGGAAAAGCTGAACCTCTCATTGTTGGAAGCCGCATACGGAATCATCCGCGTTGCGAATACAAAGATGGCGTCGGCAATTCGTGAGATGACAATTCAGAAGGGTTTCGATCCAAGGGAATTCGTCCTGGTGGCTTTCGGCGGAGCAGGCCCAATGCATGCCAACGCCCTAGGCAGTGAGTTGGAGGTTCCAAAAACAATTATCCCCGTTGCCTCCGGTGCTCTGTCGGCACTGGGAATACTCCTTTCAGATGTTCGCTTTGACTCGACCTTCACCAAGGTTTGCCCTCTTTCGCAGATTAGTCTCTCTGAAGGGAAATCGATTTTCGCAGAGCTCGAAAAAGAAGCGGCACAAAATCTGAAGAGGGAAGGCTTCGCTTTGGAGGACATCCGATTCGTGCGCGAGCTGGACATGCGCTACGTCGGGCAGGAATACACAGTGCGCGTCGGGTTGGAAGGCTTTGACCACGATACGATCAAGAGACGCTTCGACGAAGTCCACCAGATGACTTATGCGCATTCGGCGCCGGAGGAGCCGGCAGAGGTAGTCAATTACAGGCTCTCAGCTTCCGCTCGAATCCCCAGGCCGCTCCTCGAAAAGATTGCAGAGGGGAATAGAAAGCCTCCTTCTCAAGCGATCCGCGGTAAGCGAGATGTCTACTTCGGGGAGCTGGGTAAGAGTTTGCCGACCGCTGTGTACGACCGAAATCAACTGCTGGCTTCCAACCGAATCGAAGGTCCTGCAGTTATAGAAGAAAAAGCCTGCACAACGCTGATTTTGCCAGAGTATGCCGGAACTATCGACGATTACGGAAACATCGTGATTGAGAAAGCTTAATTTTACTTTGAGAAATTGTACGCGGTGGTGAAACGGGCAGTTCGGATTAGGAGGGTCGCGGATGATTATTGATGCGCACGTTCATATGGGACCTGGACTGAAGAATCATTCAGAAGCCTGTTTGTTTGATGCTTACACCGCGGAAGAATTGATCGCGGCAATGGATGCAGCGGGTATAGATGCCGGCATCGTT
>JBAVUZ010000712.1:0-3441 GCA_049697035.1 Candidatus Angelobacter sp.
TGATGGGCTGTGATCCCAAAAAGGTAAGCACTGAACTGGTTCCCAGAATGAACATCAGCGCGATGATGGGAGCTGAAATCACCACGGACTGCCCAATGGTGCGCGCCGCGTTGCGAGACTCTCCTGCCAGAATGGCCACGTATTCAAATCCGCTCAGCGCTCCCACGGTCATCTGGCCGAAAATCGCCAGGCCAAACCATGATGGCCGCGGCGGCTGCCACGGTATCGGCTCATAGTGCGTGATGGTGCCGCGCAGCAGCGCCCACAGCGGCAGGCCCAGCAGAATCACGTATGCGGCCATCACCCCGATGCTGCCCACGTTGTGCAGCCATTTCCCAATGTCCAGGCCGCGGATGGCAACCAGAGTGATCCCGGCCATTACTCCGCCGGTCAGCACGAGCGTTGCGAGTTTGCTTGCGGGGATCCACGCTCCGGCCGCGCCCAGTATGTAGCCCAAATCTGTGGGGATGACGAAGATGATGGCGCCCGTGACAATCACCGCGTAGACCCATAGGTTCCACGCCGTGAGAAATCCGGCCATTTCGCCGAAGCCGGCTTTTGCCCATTGGTAGAGGCCGCCCTCCAAGGGCATCATCCGGTTCAGGTAGATGACAACTACCGCTAGCGGGACGTAGTAGAGGACCATCGCGCCCAGCCAGAAGGCCACGTGAGCGCGTCCCAGTTTTGCCGCGATGCCCACCC
Source organism: Candidatus Angelobacter sp. (assembly GCA_049697035.1). Classification (GTDB taxonomy): domain Bacteria; phylum Acidobacteriota; class Terriglobia; order Terriglobales; family Acidobacteriaceae; genus Angelobacter. The sequence continues at coordinate 703 of JBAVUZ010000712.1, forward strand.
ACGTCGAGCCCACCACGCATAAGACCTGCGCCATGACAAGATCGCCAAGACCAAGTTCCTTGCGTAGGCCTGCCTGTTCGCTCGTCGTGGGATCTGGCACGGTCAACTATGATGCCACAATGCGGCAATACAGTCTTGCGGCCGGATGCGCACGTTGGGTCATGAAGTGAATGGGATCTCAATTCACCGTTAAGCGCGCGCGACGCCATCCGCACCGGCAGCAGCCACACCGTGCAGATAGGCACGGGTGAGCATCCGATTCACGTTCGCGAGGAGCGACGCAAAGCGCCGCGGATGAAGCCGGTGAGTCCGCTGGCGGTATGACACGAGCCGTGACTAATCACAGCACTGATGGACTTAGAAGTCACAAGCTAAAAGCCAATGGCCAAAAGCCAAGAGCCAAGAGCCAAGAGCCAAGAGCCAAGAGCCAAGAGCCAAATCATCAGGCGCATCTTTTCTCAACTGCAAGCGCCAGGACCGGCGCGTTGCGTCTTACGTTGGTCCGCGAACGCTGCGGCCTTTCTGGAATGAGAACTGCGCTCGGCCCATCATCTTCGTACGGCAGTTCATTAGGGACCCAGAACCGTACGTCCCTGATGTTGATCCAGCGGCCGACTTTCTCCAGCACCATAAACTGCATTACCGCGTTCGATCCGCATCGGGGGCATCTGCCATGTTCGTTGAGCCTGGTCACAATAGAGCAATCCAGGCACTCAAATTCTTCCGATGGATGATCGATCGGGCTAATCAATGTACCGGTCATTTCCATCCTTTCCGGATCGCCTTTCCTGTTGCTTACAGCGAATCCCTGTTTACTTTGTGAACTCGCGGTCGTGTCATCTACTACCAACCAAAGTATCTGGATTCATCGCGGCTGCGAACTGGCAACTTTTACAGTGGTCGCTTGCCGCGAAAAACGTGCACGGAAACGCAACTCTTAGTAAGCTATTAGAGACATGGCAGCGGAAAACTCATTCGACATCGTTAGCAAAGTGGATTTGCAGGAGGTCTCCAACGCGATCCAGAACGCGCTCAAGGAGATTCACACGCGGTTTGATCTGAAAGATTCAAAGTCTGACATTCAGCTTGAGGGCAAGGAAGCGCTGGTGCTTTCTTCCGCCGATGAGTACAAGCTGAAGGCCGTGACGGATATTCTGCAGAGCAAACTGGTAAAGCGCGGCGTGCCCATCAAGGCGCTGAGTTACGGCACTGTGGAACCGGCGGCGGGATCAAGCGTACGGCAAAAGATCACGATGCAGCAGGGAATCCCGATTGAGAAGGCGCGGGAGATCGTGAAGCTGATCAAGGATTCAAAGAAGAAAGTCCAGGCCTCAATCCAGGGTGATACGGTGCGCGTGAGCGGCAAGGACCGCGATGCGTTGCAGGAAATTATTGCGCTGCTGCGCGGCCATGACTTTGGCATTGATATGCAGTTTACCAATTACAGAAACTAATAAAGGACACTTTGAGTTCACCGGCCACAATCACTGCCAAAGAAGTTTTCGAGCTGTTGCGTGACGATCTTGCGGCGATTGAGCGCGAGTTTGGGCGCGATACGGTTTCCAGCGTGCGCGCCATCACCGATATCGGCGAGCACCTGCGCGCCGGCGGAGGCAAGCGGATACGTCCGGTCTTGCTGTTGCTTTCCGCCAAGCTGTTTCCCCATGAAGAAACCAGCGCCATCAAGCTGGGCGCGGTGGTTGAGATGCTGCACACGGCGACGCTGGTGCATGACGACATTATTGATGAAGCCAAAACGCGGCGCGGCCGTCCGGCGGCCAACACCAAATGGGGAAACTCAAAGTGCGTCCTGGCCGGGGACTGGCTCTACATGCAGGCCTTTAAGATTGCCGTGCAGGAGCGCAATTTCCGCGTGCTGGATGTGCTGATCGATTTGACGCAGCAGATGGTTGAAGGCGAACTGCTGCAAATGGAAAAGCTGGGCAAGATCATCTCTCTGGAAGAGCATTTCGATCTGATCTTCCGCAAGACAGCTTGTCTGTTTTCTGTGTCAACACGGCTGGGAGCGCTGATCGGCAAAGCGACGGAAGAGCAGGAAAGCGGCCTGGGCGAATATGGACGCAATCTCGGGCTGGCATTTCAGATCGTTGATGATGTGCTGGATTTGACTGCGTCAGAAGAAGTGCTGGGCAAGCCAGTAGCGAGTGATTTGCGCGAAGGCAAGGTCACAATGTCGGTGATCCATGCTCTGCAACATTGCACAATCGAAGAACGCAAGCTGGTGGAGACTGTCCTGGAAGAGCGCGCGTTTGTGAGCGTGAAGCATGAGCAGATACTGGAGATGCTGAACCGATATGGGTCTATCCCTTATGCGTATGACGCTGCGGCCAAACATGCTGAACTGGCGCGGAAAGCGATTTGCACCTTCCCGCTGTCTGAGATCAAACGGGCGCTGCTGTCGATACCAGACTTTATTGTCGAAAGAAATAGCTAGCTGGCCAGCGCAGCAGCCTCTGACGCGCAACGCTGTTATCGTTGAGCCGGCGGGCCGCAGCTTTTATATTTAAAGGTGGAGAAATAAATCTTGGCTCTCTCTGTTTTAATCGTTGATGACGAACAGCTCGCGCGGGAAGAGTTGAGCTATCTGCTTAAGTCCATTGACGACGTAACGGTAGTTGCGCAAGGCCACAATGGCATTGAAGCAGTGAACCTGGTCAAGGAGTTTTCTCCAGATTTACTTTTTCTTGACGTGCAAATGCCGGGGCTGGATGGATTCGG
>JBAVUZ010000713.1:0-5534 GCA_049697035.1 Candidatus Angelobacter sp.
CTCCAGGATTATTTTTCGCGTCTGCTGAACGCGGCCACAAGAAATCGGCTGAAGGCAGGCTGGTCGTCTACCCTGGAGCCGCCGAGTTCGAGGGCAGGACGTACCCACCTTTGCCACATGCTCAGGAAGAAGCAGACTATGTTGCACAACTGCAGTCCGGCTCGATGTATCTCAGCGAAGAGGAAGTCACTGCAGATGAATTATCGCGGCGGCTTCCCCACGCATCTTTATTTCATTTTGCGGGACACGGCGTCAGCCGTGAGCGCGGCGGCGAACTTCTGCTTTCCGGCGAAGACCAGGTGCTCTCCGCTTCGACTGTACGGCGTATGGACCTAAGCGGCATGGACCTCGTAGTGCTATCTGCATGCTCGACCGCCGATGCCGATCTCGACATTGCCCGCAGCCCCAACGGACTGGTGCAGGCCTTCCTCTCCGCCGGCACAAAACAAGTGGTGGCCAGCAGGTGGGATGTGGATTCGAAGGAATCTCTGGAATTTATGGAATCTTTTGCTTCCGAATTTGTCGGTGGGAAAAGTGGAACGCAGGCGATGCGGACGGCGCGAGATAAAGTCCGCCGTGAAGCTGGACATCCATACTATTGGGCTGCTTTCGATCTCTTCGGGAATCTGAACTAACGGCTTGCCATCTATATGGACCGCCTAAACTAGTTCCTTAAAGGAAAACTTCTATGCCGCCACTTAAAGTAAACATCCTGCTTCATGGTCTGTTCTTCATGACACAAGAGGGAGGTAATCTCCGCATTTATGCGCCCAACATCCCCAAGCACCATTTTGTCGGTGGAATAAGAGGCTTCCGGGAGGAGTTGACCGTGTCCCCTGATCTGACGAATTTCGGATTGAGGGGGAAAGCAGATCCACAAACCGGCCTGCCGGCGCCAGACCCCGTCGGTGATATAGATGGCTCGATCATGCAATTTCCAACCAGCGATGTAGGGGGATTCAATGGCCTTGACGACACTGATGGTCAAGGTAACCCCCTGTTCAAGGGCAGCATTTTGCTTCCGTGGCCCACAAAATTCATTGCACTTCGGACCGGGGATATCACGACAACTTTTCTAGCCAAGTCAGGATCAATTGCGAACCACATCGTGGGTAATGCAACAGGGAAGGGCAGTTCCACTCTGGGCGTGGTGGCTCTGCTGCAGTACACCCTGCCAGCTCTGAATCAAGTCGGCGGAGTCCCTCCGTTAAATATTCATTATTACCTGCAGCCATGCTCACCACACCTACTGAAGGACGTGGATGATGATTTAAAGGCTGCGAGGCCCTCTTTCAAAAACCCAGCGGGCTTCGACTTGGAAATGTTTACAGACAAGGAGCCCACTCCAATTCCGACGAGCGATCATTCGGAGTTTGGAACCACGAAGGAAGACGAGCAATCTTTCGATGAAGAACGCATCCACGGAATTCCGGACGCTGCCTTTATCTGCAGGAATGATCCATTGATCGTACCTGATGTCAGTCCGGCGAACTGCCCTATCTTCTTCGTAGGACCCTAGAGCGTACCCTGCATGTCTCGGTGCACAACGGTTTTGAATTTGCAGATTGGAACAGTCTGGCCAACATCTATTGAGTCGACAAGGGAACATGGAGAAAACTCACTATGCCACTAAATCGTCGCGATGTTCTGAAAAGTCTCCTAATGACTCCGTTATTCGGTTTAGCAGGAAAGCTGCCCGCCAGCGCGATGTCCGGGTTCACCCCAGGCACTTTAAATGTCCTGCTGAACGGGCTTTTCTTTATGGAATTGGATAATTCGGATCCAACAAATCCCAAGCTGTTGATTCACGCTCCAAAGCTCACCGACCATGACTTTGTCGTCGGCACGCGGGACAACCTGCAAACCAGCACAGGCTTTGACTGGTCCACAGGTTTCGGGTTGACCGGCGGAAGACCGACTTTTAATCAATCACAGGATATTCCCGATCAGGTGCCGGCTTCTATTCTTCAATTCACCAAAAAGGAAACCGGTTTCAGCGCCTTAAAGCCGGACAATGGCAGTGGCAATCTCTATTTCGGAACAGTGACTCTGCCCTGGCCCAAAAACAGTATGATCTCGCTCCGTCCGGACAATTTTCCGCCCTTCGATCCAGGCACCGCTCAAACTCCGAAGAACGTTGCTCCCAAAATCATGAAACGGTGCAGCACGAGCCAGATCGGCAATATTATTTGCATCCAATACGAGTGTACTTTTTCCGGTCCGGTGCTGCCTCCCGCGAGTCCCGTTATGAATGTCCACCTAGACATGCGGTGCTGCGATGACAATGCCGGCACACCCGACCACATCAATACTGCGCTGGCGGAAGCCGCCGGTGTTTTTCAACCAGACCCTCAGAACCCAGGTTCTTTCGATCTGCAATTGCAAAAGAACGCGCATATTGTGAAATCGCCCTTCGAGCCGCAACCGCAACTTCCGGGCGTTCCCTTGGAAGAGGAGAGGGCACCCAACGAAGACCCCGGTGGGTGCCCGAATATGCCGGTCCTCGCCATATCCTCAGGAATAAATCCTCTCTCCAAAACCAAAAAGAGGCAAAGCACCGCCGCGATACAGGGACAGGGCCAAGGCACTGTATCCGCTACGAATGTGAGCCCGGCGAACTGTCCCGCCCTCTTTCTTGGATAGTGCCGGCCGGTCCGGGCTTTTGTATAAGCTTCCGCATTTACGGTATCCTCGTCAGTCATTCTGAGGAGGATACCGTGCTCTTATTCATGAGCCGTGCGGGAATTTTCGCACTGATACTTTCCGTCCAGAGCCTTGCCCAACAGATCACGCCTGCACGCCAGAAAACATCGAGCATACACACGCCAACACCCACTGCGGAGCAAGGCGTGCAGGGGCTTCAAGTTCCTGCTCCTTTCCTTTCCTCCCTCCACTGGCGCTCCATTGGCCCGTACCGTGGCGGGCGCACCCGCGCCGTCGCCGGCGTGCCCAGCCAGCCGAATGTGTTTTACATTGGCGTGTGCAATGGCGGGGTGTGGAAGACCAACGATTACGGTCGCACATGGCAGCCGATCTTTGACGATCAGCCCACTGGCTCCATCGGCGCGATTGCCGTAGCGCAGTCTGACCCGAACGTTGTCTATGTCGGCAGCGGTGAAGGGCTGCATCGGCCGGACTTGTCGGTCGGCGACGGCATTTACAAATCGACCGACGCCGGCAAGACCTGGACGCATCTTGGCCTCCGCGACGGCCAGCAGATTCCTCAACTCGCCGTCGATCCTCGCGATCCTAACAAGGTTTTTGCCGCGGTGGCAGGCCATCCGTACGGGCCGAACAAGGAGCGCGGCGTTTATCGCTCGACAGACGGCGGCCAGAATTTCACCAAAGTCCTGCCAGCAGCCGACGACGAAAACGTCGGCGCCTCGGATGTCCTAATCGATCCCAGCAATCCTGAAATTGTTTACGCCACGCTGTGGGAAGCGCGTGAAGGTCCGTGGGAAAACGGCGCGTGGAATGGCGCGGGCGGCGGCATCTTCAAGTCCACTGACGGCGGCCAGACCTTCACGCAGCTCACCGGCGGTCTGCCCAAGGAAATTATCCAGGCGCACATCGCGATTGCGGAAAGCAGTCCTAACCGCCTGATCGCTTCTGTGGCGTCCAAGCCGAATAATGTCGGGCTTTATCGCTCCAACGATGCCGGCGCCACCTGGGCGCAGATCACCACGGACGCACGCCCGGCAGGCAGAATCGGCGGCGGAGATCTTTCTGTGCCACGCTTCAATCCCAAAGATGCTGACATGGTGATTGTCACCAGCACGGTCACCTGGAAATCGACTGACGGCGGCAAGACCTGGACTGGCTTCCGCGGCGCGCCAGGCGGCGACGACTACCAGAATCTCTGGATCAATCCCAACAATCCTCAGATCATTGCCATCGTCAGCGATCAGGGCGCCATCATTACCGTGAACGGCGGCGAGACGTGGAGCTCATGGTACAACCAGCCCACCGCGCAGATGTACCACGTGAATGCCGACAACGCTTTCCCCTACCGGCTATGCAGCGGCCAGCAGGAAAGCGGCTCGGCGTGCATTTCCAGCCGTGGGAATGATGGCGAGATTACCTTCCGCGACTGGCACCCCGTCGCGGCGGAAGAATACGGTTACGTCGTGCCAGACCCGCTCGATCCTGACGTGGTCTATGGCGGCAAGCTCTCGCGTTATGATCGTCGCACCAACCAGGCGCAGAACGTTGCGCCCAAGCCTTTCCGCGCGCCGGATTATCGCATGCTGCGCACTGAGCCCATCGTGTTCTCTCCGGTCAATCCGCACATTCTGTATTTCGCCACCAACACTTTGTGGAAGACGATGAATGGCGGCCAGAGCTGGCAGCAGATTTCGCCTGACCTCACTCGCCCGACGTTTGAAGTTCCAGCCAGCGTCGGCAAATATCGCACTGAAGAGACGGCCAAGCCCACACCGCGCGGCGTGATTTACGCCGTTGCGCCTTCGCCGCTCGATATCAACCGCATTTGGGCCGGCACCGACGATGGCCGCATCCATCTCACGCTCGATGGCGGCAAGAAATGGAACGAAGTCACGCCGCCGAATATGACAGCATTTCAGAAGGTCTCAATCATTGAAGCCAGCCACTTTGACGCGCAGACCGCTTACGCCGCCATTAACACGCTTCGTCTCGACGATCTGCGCCCGCACATCTTGCGCACACGCGATTCCGGCAAGACCTGGACGGAAACCGTCAACGGCATTCCCGCCGATGAAAACGTGAATGCCGTGCGCGAAGATCCCGTGCGCCGCGGAATGCTCTTTGCCGCCACGGAACACGCCGTCTACGTTTCGTTTGACGATGGCGACCACTGGCAGTCACTGCGGCTCAACATGGCCGCAAGTTCCGTCCGTGACGTGATTATTAAAGGTGACGATCTTGTGGCTGCCACGCATGGCCGCGGCTTCTGGATTCTCGACAACATCACTCCGCTGCGCCAGTTCGATCAGAAAATCACCTCGGCAGATGCGTTTCTCTTCAAGCCGCAAACGGCCATCCGCGTCCGCTGGGACATGAATACTGACACGCCGCTGCCGCCTGACTTCCCTGCCGGTGAAAATCCGCCGGATGGCGCCGTGATCGATTACTACCTGCAATCAGCATCATCCAGTCCTGTGACCCTTGAGATCAAAGACAGCGCAGGCAAGACCGTCCGCCAATATTCCAGCGCAGACAAGCCTGATCCAATTGACCCCATGCTGAACATTCCCACCTACTGGGTTCGCCCGCCGCAGACTCTCTCCGCCGCGGCAGGCGCGCACCGCTTCCTGTGGGACATGCATTATCCGGATGTGCCGGGCGTTGAGGCGGAATATCCCATTGCCGCGATACCGCACAACACCGCGCCGCAACCAAGCGGACCGTGGGCGCTCCCAGGCCAATACACGGTCGTGCTAACCGCGAACGGCAAGAGCTATTCGCAGCCGCTCACCATAAAGATGGATCCGCGCGTTAAGACACCGCTGGCCGGTTTGCAACAGCAGTTCAAGCTGTCCACCGATCTCTATACC
>JBAVUZ010000714.1:0-1652 GCA_049697035.1 Candidatus Angelobacter sp.
GCCCCAGATTCCGGCTGCAAGTGTCACGACCATTCCGTGGCGATGCGCCCGCGCCGACCAGCCTGATGCGACCGACGCGAAGAACGCGCCCACAGACGGCGCCGCGTAGAGCAATCCTACTGACGCCCCGCCGAATTTAGTTGCGATGGCCGGGAACAATGCCATGGGCATGCCAAAGAACATCGCATTCATGTCGATGAGGTAGGTTCCCATTAGTTCCGGACGGCTTCGCGCATAGCGCAGACCTTCAATCAGAGAGCGCAGGCTGGGACGATCAGCATTCAATGGAGGCGGAGTGGCCCGCATTATCCAGAGCGCAAAAAGTGAAATCACAAATGTGGTGAGATCGATAGAATATGCAACAGCCGGGCCAGCGGCAGTCGCCAGCACTCCGCCAAGCGCGGGACCGAGTACGCCTCCGAGCGTGGTACTGACCGCGCGCAAAGCTGAAACAGCTGGTATCAGGTCGGCTGGGACCAGACGAGGCGTTAGCGCTTCCAACGACGGTCGCTTGAGGCCGTTCAATCCGGCGATGGCCGTGGCGAACAGAAAAAGTACCCAGACTTGCGGATGCGGCAGCAGCGAGTTCAGGACCAGCAAGGCGCTGCTCACCGCCATGAGCAATTCTGTCATGAGCACCATGCGTCGGCGATCCACGTAGTCAGCCAGCGCGCCGCCAACAAACGCCATGGTGATGGTGGGAACAAATTCGGTGACGCTGAGCAGACCAACCATCAGCGATGAGCGCGTGAGCTGGTACATCTGCCACGGCAGCACAACAAAGGTCATCATCGAGCCGAAAAAAGAAATTGTCTGGCTAAGAAAAAGCAGGCGGTAATCGCGCGAGATCCTGAGAGGCGCGGGATTGATGGCAAAGGCGCTGAAAAATCCCTTATCCGCACCGGCGGAAGGTTCCGGTACGGGATCGGGCTTAAGATGCGCCGGGCTGTGCGGCTGCTGCGTCTCCACTTTTTAAAATATAACTTACAAGTCTACGCAGCCCGTTGAACGCAGACCTAGGCTTTACTGAACCCCGCAGGGCTCACCAAGCCGGCGATCATGGGCAGGCGGGCAGCACCGATCAATCCTGCATCGCCACCGAGCAGAGCTTTGGTAATCATGGTGCCGCGGACGGACCGGCTTGGCGCATTGCCTGCTTGTACGTTTTCAGTGGGCGCGGTGGCGCGATAGACAAAAGAATTTCTGCCCACGGTTTCAAGCATCAGCGGAGCAAATGCGTCCCAGGCGCTGGATACTCCGCCGCCAATCACATACATGGGGAAATTGAAGATGTTCACCATGTCAGCTATCACGGTGCCCAGCGCTTTGCCAACGCGCTCAAAAATCGCGCGGGCCTGCGCATCGCCCTGCATGGCAAGATCAAAGATCATTTTGGAGTTAAATTCAACATCTTCCTTCAGCGCGCGCGCCATATGAGACGCGTTGCCACCTGCAATCGCTTCCTGCGCCATGCGCTTGATTGCCGTCGCTGAGGCATATTGTTCCAGGCAGCCTCGGCTGCCACAGTTGCAGGGATGGCCCTCAGGTTCCACGTTGATGTGGCCCAGCTCGCCGGCCATTCCGGTCATGCCGTGCCAGATCTGGCCCTGCAGCACCAGGCCGCCACCCACGCCTGTTCCCAGGGTGAACAT
>JBAVUZ010000715.1:0-2140 GCA_049697035.1 Candidatus Angelobacter sp.
TCGTTCGCGCTCCGCCGGGTGCTCGGTGCATTCGTCGAAGGCCATCACAATATCGGCGCCCAAAGCGATCTGTATCTCCATTGACCGCTCTGGCGTAAACAAATGCGACGTGCCATCCAGATGTGAGCGAAAACTCACGCCTTCCTCTTTCACCTTGCGCAGCTCGCTCAGGCTGAAGACCTGGAAGCCGCCTGAATCAGTGAGCAGCGCCCGCTCCCAGCTCATGAACTTGTGCAGCCCGCCCAGTTTGCGTACCAACTCGTGCCCCGGACGAAGATAGAGATGGTAGGTATTGCCCAGAATGATTTGCGCGCCCAGCTCTTCCAGGATGTCCTGCGAAACGGCCTTGACGGTTCCGGCCGTGCCAACTGGCATGAACGCAGGGGTTTCTACCGGCCCGTGTGCGGTGGAGATGCGGGCTTGGCGAGCTGCGCCGGTTTGGGCCTGGATGGTAAAGGGGAGCGTCACAAGAATATGGTACAGGCTATTTCTGAAATTCCGAGCGAGGGCGAGGATTCTGTTTTCTTTCGAACGCAACGGAAATTTTTTGCGTGCTAACTCTAAAATGATTTCGAACAAGTTTTAAAGAAGAATTAAAAAAATACTTCTGGTGAAACGTGAAAACGACGGCTAAGCCGTTTAATGTGCTCACGTGTCATTTCTCTTTTTTCATTTAAAACTGCTGAGACGGTGCTTTCTGCTCCAAATACATCCACCAGGTCTTTTTGCTTTAGGCCGTTTGATTCCATTAACTCGCACAACACCTCTGTTGGCGTTGCCGCTTTGAGCTTGTAATTTTGATCTTCAAAATTCTCAATTAACAGCGTGAGCAATTCTGCCAATTTTGCTTCCGCCGGACTCCAATTCCGGCTACGGCGTTCCAGCTTCTCAAGGGTCGCAATGAAGCGCTCGTTTTCATCTTCAGTATGGATCACACTGGGCAGGGTTTGGGCCAGCAATCGCGCATATTCAGGAGTCTTAACGGCCAGAGCAGTCATATTTCCATCCTCCTTTCGTGTATTCAGCGTGCGTTAACACATGCCGGATAAATATCTTCTTCGTTCGATAGTTGATCCAGGCAATCAACCGGTACTTATTGCCCTTGATATTAAAAATGGTGCACTCTCCGAATATATCGGCACTCGACCATGTGATTCTTACGTCTGCCAGGCTTTTCCAGGCTGCTTTTCGGGCGATGCGATACCACGCATCTAGACTCGCACTGGCCTCAGCGTGGGCGACTGCCGCTTGTTTAAGCTTTTTTCGGCTTATTATCCGCACTGTGTCTTCTTAATGCCTTCGCATTCTGCGAAGATTATACAGTAAATCTTCGCAAAATGCGAACTGATTTTTTGGGGCTTAAGAGATGCAGCGCTATACAAAGCAAGTTTCGAGCAAATGGCTACTCCACCCACCACGCCGCCAGCGCCAACACAATGTAAGACACCAGCGCCGTAGTCGCCGCAGCACGATCGCTCGGAGGCGGCGGGAAGAAAAACGTCCCAAACACCTGAAGGGCTGCCAGAAAAATAACAAACCCAATCAGCCGCGCTCTGTGTGCTGCCGTGCGATACAGCATGGCGGCGCCCCCAAACAAAACAGCCATTTCCAGCGCAAAAGCCGCGCCGCGATAATTCCACAGGCCAAATCCCATCTTGCCCACGCTGTCATAAAGCGCGAGATCGGGCCGATGCACGATCAGGTCGAGAATCCAGTGAGAAAAGACAGCCGCGGCCAGGATCAGCCCGGTGCGTTTGCCGCGCAGGCTTGGAACTAACTGGCAGACAACGTACGCCAGAGCCGACCAGCACACCACGCCCAGCAGGCTGTGCGTGTAAGGCATGTAGTACAGATCGAGCGCGTTGGAAGCGGTAATGCCGGGAACGATGCGGACTTTTTCAATCCCCAACAGGACGAAGATGCTCCACATCACGTCGATCCATTGCACAGCAAGGAACAGCAGCCAGAGCGGAATGCGCTTTTCTGCAGATTTACCAGCGAAGCTAAAGCTGTAATGTCCTGTGAACATAGCTCTCCCCAGACCCTCTTTCTGAAATCTCGAGCGGAGCGAGAGATCCCTAGAATCACCAAGGCCCTGGAAATGCTCGCCTAATCTCCTTTGTGATCATATGGATCCCTC
>JBAVUZ010000716.1:0-3431 GCA_049697035.1 Candidatus Angelobacter sp.
GTATCGCTCAAAGCCGTTTGCCATCGCCAATGTCCTTTGCTTCATGGTTCGCGGTACTCTGCTCCTTTTCCGCAATGTACCTCGAATCCCTGTGGATAGCACAGAACTTATTCAGAGTCTCCCTAAACGCTATTTCTTGCATGAACATCGCATAGATCTAGCTCTCAATTCAACCGAGAGCGCCCGGTATCGTTGGCCGCGTAGGCCGCTATTGATAGGGCATTGAAGAGGTATCGCACTTATCGTAACTATCAGGAGATCTATCTGGTGATGCGCCGCGCCACCATGTTGAATTGTGTGCCTGACCAGAAAAGTGGACCGCGAACGCGAAGGGTCTCCCCATTGGCAAACGCTCCGGCGCGGTTGTCAGTTCTTGATTGGCCGGCGACGTGAATTGTTGTTTCGCCAGAGAGCAGTGTGACATACGAGTCTGCAGGGAGTTGAAGATCAAAGCTGGAAATTCCACCCGGCAGCATGGTGAAGTTGGCCACAACTCCGCTTACCGCTTGCTGCTGCAGCCTTGCCTGCATTGGGACGATTGGCTGACTGGCATTCACGCCACTTTCGGTAATGACTTCAATCCGTTGTCCTGCTTTCAGATGGGTTGAATCGAAAGGAAAATTGATTGCCGGCGAGGCCAGTCCTGACATGTCACAATCGCCATAGTCCGTGGCAAAGGCCGCGGGCGGAAGGGAAGAGATGTCCACCAGGAAATCCTGCCCGATCTGCGCGCTGCTGAAGCTGGTACCGGTTCCATCCTGCACGGAAAATTCCAGCAAAGAGGAAATGTTAAAACTGCCGACCGTTGTAATGGTGCCTTCCACCTGCGAAGCGTTCTGTCCCCCAAGATCTTCGACCTGCTGCGCGAAGAGCGTTCCATCGGAGCGCGTGAAACCTTCAATCTGGACGATCCGGTTCTGAAGGTCTGCCAGCCGAAGGCCGTTGGGAAGCGCGGTGGTGCCATCCACCGTGAACGGTAAACGCGAGCCGCTTTGTCCCGCCTGCAACACAAATCCGCTGGTGGAAACTTCAATAACTTTTCCGGTCTCGTCTTCAAATTCCCCATCATCATCCTGCTGCCGTCCCTGGATCCCGATGGGCTGCACGCTGAATATGAATGAAGATTGAGTAAAGTTGGTGCCGGTAATGTTTCCCGCGCCATCAGTCACAAGCGCGTTCGCCAGGTCGATATCGAGATTGAGCACCACTGGATCATTGCCAACCACCAGCGGCGGATTAAAGCTTATCCGTACGGTCTGGTCCGCACCGGTAACCTGGTCAATTAACGTCACAGGCGAAGGAGTGAGCAAAGTCTTGGCATAAGTGAGGGAAGGATTCTGGATTGTGATATCCGCCGCCGCATAACTGCCCGGTTTGAGTGTCATCACGCTCAGGGGCTGCATTTTTCCCGCCGTACGGCTCAGTTCCAGCCGATTCATGTTGACTGCGATGGCGGACGGAGTGCCGCCACTGACTGGAATCAGGCTGATTGGATTGCCGATGGTTACTTCAAAAGAGAAAACCTGGTCTGCTGGCGCGTCCCCTACGCGCAGTTGGGTGACGGTTGTGTTCTGGGCAGTTTGAGGCGGAGCCGAAATTGACTGCTGCTGGAGCGCACCGGTACCGCAACCAGCCAGGAATGTGCAAAGCAAAAGGCTGTGTGCAACTGTTTGCATCTTCCGTGGTAAACAAAGTTTCTTCATTCGGGCACCTCACCCCTCGGAGTCGCTGTTAAAGCTTGCAAATGCAAGCACATGGATCCTCGGGGCCTTAGAGTTTCCTCTTGCCAACCACACTGGGAGTGCGCAATTAAGTGCCCAAGAGAGAATCGATAAAGAAAGATTGGGGGAGCGGTGCTGGATTTGACCTTGCGGCAACCTGCAAGCGATAATTAAGTATCGAACGAACGTTCGGTAACCTTAAGCCTTATGGCGCTACAAAACATGGAAAACCGGTTATCTGGCGAGGCCCTTGATGGTCGCAAAGGACGCCATGCTCTCTCCGCCGGGGAAGATGCAGCAGATTCACGCTTTGACCGCAGGCTGGCCAAGCTCCTGCACCATGCCGCGCAGATCTTCTGCGAAAAAGGATATGAAGGGGCTTCCATGAGGGACCTTTCCCGCGCCGCCGGTATGTCCCTGGCCGGCCTCTATCATTATTTTGAGTCCAAAGAGGACCTGCTTTACCTGATCCAGAAACATACATTCCTGACCATTATCGAGAGGTTGCAGGAACGGCTGAAGGAATCCAATGACGCGGAAGAGCGCGTACGCATCTTTATTGAAAACCATCTGGAATATTTTCTGGCGAACAAAGAGGCAATGAAAGTCCTGACGCATGAAGATGAAACGCTCAAAAATGGCCGCGGCGCTGAGATCAGGGCCATCAAGCGCGAGTATTACAAAATCTGCCTGGACCTGCTGGAAGATTTGCGGCGGGAAAAAGGACTACAATTTTCCGGACGGCTGGCCGTGCTGGGACTCTTTGGCATGATCAACTGGATTTACACCTGGCATAACCCGCGCGTGGACCTGGACGCCGGAGCCATGGCCGAGGAAATGAGCAACCTCTTTTTGCGAGGCGTGCTCAATCCCGGCAAAACCAAACGCAAAATCGCAAAGACCAACGCCTGACAGGCGTCCTCACGAAATCAAAGATTCGAAATTCATAAGGAGCTTTTGAACCATGGCGACAACCACAGCAACGGAAACCAAGACCCTGGTGAACTATCGCGTTGAAGACGGAATAGCGGTGATCGAGCTTTGCGATCCGCCGGCGAATACATATACCTACGAAATGAACCGGCAGCTGGATGAGTGCATCCTGAAAGCGCGCATGGATAACGACGTGTACGTGCTGCTGCTGACCGGTGCGGGAGACAAATTCTTTTCCGCCGGCGCCAACATCAAGATGCTCTCCACTGTCGATCCCACCTTTAAATATTATTTCTGCCTGCATGCCAACGAAATGCTGCTGCGCCTGGAGCACACGCCCAAGCTGGTGATCGCGGCGATCAACGGCCACTGCGTAGGTGGCGGTCTGGAAATTGCCATGGCAGCCGACATTCGCATTGCGCGCAAAGACGCAGGCAAGATCGGCTTGCCGGAAATCAATCTCGGCGTTCTGCCTGGAACCGGCGGCACGCAGCGCCTGAGCCGCATCGTGGGCAAGAGCAAAGCCAGTGAACTGAGGGTCACGGGCAATACCTTCACCTTTGAAGAAGCGAAGGAGATGGGCATCATCAACGATATTTACGAGCGCGACAACTTCATGGAGAACATCATGGAGTACGCGCGGCAGTTTACGCCGCCGAATAAAGCTGCCAAAGCCGTTGGCAATATTAAGCGGAGTGTGCAGAGCGGCTGGGAAGTTCCCATGGAATCAGCTCTGGCCATTGAGCGCGAACTGCAACAGCGCTTGTTCGCGAGTGA
>JBAVUZ010000717.1:0-17306 GCA_049697035.1 Candidatus Angelobacter sp.
CTGGCGCGCAGGATTGTGCATGATTTCCATGGAGAACAAGCCGCAGCAGCAGCGGATGAGAATTGGGCAAGACAGTTTCAGAAGGGGGACATTCCACAGGATGTTCCCGTGATCCTGATTCAGTATGAGACCGTAAGAGTCAATCCGAGAGAAATCAATTCAACGGAACATCATTTCCCCATTTTGGACAACGAAACTCTGCACAGCCTCCCTGGTGATCGTACAGCGTGGATAAGACTTGATAAGCTCTTGTTCGAAATAAAGCTTGTGGCTTCGAAATCCGAAGCAACGAGGAAGATCAAGGAACGGGCAGTAAAGGTTGAGAATAAGACTGTTCCCCCTCAAGCGACGAGTATTGTTGTCGAACTTCCAAGTGAGATTGGTATAGCTTTAGGTCGCAAGGTTTGTCGGGTTCAAATTACCAAATAATCGTGGACCGCAGGCGCCCTCGCCTGCGTACCAAGAAGTCTCCAGCGCAGCCGGGGGCGGCTACGGTCCACAATTGTAGAGGACGGGAGTCGACGGCAACTATGAGCAGTTTTTATCGAAGGAACCTTCCTCACATAGAAAAAGATGGTGCTTCATATTTTGTTAACTTCAGTACCCGCTGGGATTTTGTTCTTCCTCCAGGGGCGAGAACGCTGATTTTCAACCATTGTTTGTTTGAAAATGACCGCAAAGTTCACATGCATGCATTCGTTGTGATGCCTACCCATGTGCACCTGTTATTTACGCCCTTGGAAAGCGACAAGGGAGAGCCCTATTCGCTGGCTGAGATCATGCGAGGAATCAAAGGTGCATCTAGCCATAGCGTGAACAAGTTGCTTGGTAGGAGAGGGGCGCTTTGGGAGGCAGAGTCATTTGACCGAATTCCCCGGTCAGACGCCGATTTCGAATATCGCATGCTCTACATCGTCCAGAATCCAATCGCTGCCGGTCTCGCGAAAGGACCTGATGATTACCCATGGGCATGGCGAGAATCAGCGCAGCCGAGGACGGCTGCGGTCCACAAATCATCTTCTGCCTCATGATCGCCGCTGCGCTGCTTCACCCAGACGTGTCGCCCAAAGTCGTTGATCGCTTCAGAGGCAGCGGTGTTGAGATAAAAATACTGGATCATCTGGAACATGCTGAGAACTATTCTGCCGCCCTCATCTTCGGTGGCGACGGAACCGTCCACCGACACCTTGCCCAACTTCATCAGCACAAGACCCCCACGCTCGTGGTCCCCACTGGCAGTGGCAATGATTTTGCCAAGGCGCTGGGAATCCGCAGCGTAGAAAGCGCATTACGCGCATGGCGGCAATTCGGCGCAGAGGGGAAGAACGTCAAAGAGATTGATCTCGGCATGATCAAATTCAGCAGCCAGGAAAAACTTTTTTGTTGCGTGGCTGGCGTTGGCATGGATGCGGATGCCAACGCCCGGGCCAATCGAATGCCGCCATGGCTGAAAAGCAGAGGTGGATATGTACTGGCGGCCTTGCAAGCTTTGATCACATTCAAGCCCGCGGAACTGAACATAACGGCTGAAGGAAGGGAAATCCTGCGGTCAGCGTTCTTTATTGCTGTGGGCAATGCTCTTAGCTATGGCGGCGGGATGAAAGTAACTGCCCAAGCCGCGCTCGATGACGGATTGCTGGACATCTGTCTGGTCAGCAAAATGAACAAGCTCAAACTGCTTTGCTGGGTGCCGACCATTTTTTTCGGTCAACACCTGCGGCTCAAGGAAGTGGAATACTTTCAGGCCAGGCAGATCGCAATCGAGGCCGAGCGCAAGCTGGATATATACGCTGATGGTGATTATGCTGGGCAAACGCCGGTAGAGATTGGACTTATCCAGCGAGGGCTGCGGGTCATCGTTCCAGCCTAGCGGTCCTGTAGCCTAAAACTTAGGAAGTTTTCACGTTCCGGGCCGGTCTGGGACAACAATCGCCCCGAAAAGTGTGTATCTCGCTGTAAGCAAAACGGTTCTTGACGCGGAAGCCTATTTCAGGTGGAATAAAAGCCATGACCAAAGCCGATTTGATTGAAGAGGTTTCACGCTTGGCAGAGCTGACCCGCAAAGACAGCGAAATTATCGTGGAAACGATTTTTGACAGCGTGGTCCGCTCTCTGCGCTCCGGCGACAAGATCGAGATACGTGGCTTTGGCAGTTTTCGTACCCGCCAGCGGAAGCCTCGCGTGGGCCGCAACCCCAAGACCGGCGCACGGGTGGAAGTGCCGGCAAAGAAAATTCCGTATTTCAAGCCCAGTAAAGAACTTAAGGATGTAATCAACCACGGGAAGGCGGGCGAAGCAGCAGCTCCGTCAGTTGTACCGCCTGCTGAAGGCGCAACATCTTAGGTCCATGCCCATCGCATTAGGCCCGTTTAGCTAGGTGATCCTGAAATGCCTAATTCCGGAACTTCCTGAACCAGAACCCGATTCCTCCGCTCACCAATCCCAATAAACCAAGGAGGGGCAGGAACGTCGCTGTCGCTGGCAGGCGGCGGCTGCCTTGAGCATCGTTCGATTGCTGGTTCTGATTGATCTGTGGTGTAGTGGAATTTTCTGCGCTGGCTGAACTATTAGCAGATTGCCCCGCAGGCGCAGGCGGCGGCGTCCCGGTCTGTCCGCTCGCAATTTGGCCCTGCTGATTCGTGGGAGCATTCGTCTGCTGGGTTGACTGCGCGTTCTGGGCTTCCGTGGCCTGACCGTTTTGTTCGAGCGGAGGCATATTCTTTGCCATGGTCACGCCGCTTTTGTGCTCCAACATTGCCTGCACATCTTCATTGCTCAGCACTTTTGCGTTCCGCGCGCCTTTTTCTGCTTTGTATCGGCTTGAGACCTCAGCTACTCCCATGGTGCTGGGCCCAGACTCTTCTGACGGCCCACCAACAAAACTGGAATTACCAAGGTCGTTCGCCGGCGTCTCAGAAACTCCAGAGTTATTTGTAGGTATTTCGTTTGTTGATTCGGGTAAGGAAGCGCTCGGCGTAGTCACAAGCGTTGCAGGGCTGGAAGGAACGTTCGTGTTTTCGATTCCATTCGTTGCATTGCTAATGCCTGCGCGGCCAGCGTCGCTGATCCCGGCAGTAGGAACCGGATTCGGAAAGCCTGCGGAAGGGGTCACCAGGATCGGACCACCAAAAGGCCCGTTAACGGGCGCAGTTGTTGTGGACGGGATTGTTGTTTGGCCTTGTCCAAAGACAGCTGAAAAAATTGCGAGCCCGGCAATGAGCAGAATTCCGCGTGGCATAAATCACCCCTGATCATTGGATTACCCAAAGGTAAAGAGGGGATGCCAGAGTACATACTCGTCTGGCAATTTCAGCCCGCGCACATTCAGCTACCCACAAATCGCGCGTACAGACTGCGCGCAACGGAAGCATCGTTCGTGCCTTTGATGATGGCTCTGCCGTCGGGAAAGAGTGTCATCTCGTAAGGGTCACGCCAGAACTTAAGAACGAAAGCATTGTGTTTTACCGTGCCATGGGCGACCAGCCGCGCCGACATTTCGGCAAAATTCACTGGACGATTGCGCTCATGGATCTGAACGGAGTTCCTGCCGCACAAAGTGATCTGCGGCCTGCGTTCACCTGCCAGATGAACAAACTCACGCTTTTCACATGTCTGGCAGCCTGGACGTGGCCGGGCAGCGGAGATCTCGGCTTGCTCATTGCTCCATACATCAAAGGAGAGCAATGTGCGCCGTAGCTTGTCTTTTGCCCCGACGAGAAACTTAATTGCCTCAGTCGCCTCGATGGATCCAATCAAATTGACTGCGCTGTTCAGGATTCCCGCTGTATCGCAGGTTTCTGTGGTGCCTTCCGGCGGCGCTGGGAACACACAGGCCAGGCAAGCCGTTTCCCCCGGAATCACATTCATGGTCACGGCGTAAGAGGCAACGGCAGCGGCATAAATCCAGGGCCTGCCATGTTTTACAGCGAAATCGTTGATGAGGTAGCGGGTCTCAAAGTTATCGGTTGCATCCAGAATCAAATCCGAGTTAGCAAGCAATTGCTCAATATTTTCCGGCGTTAGATCAGCTACTACGGGGATCGTTTGAACCTCGGAGTTGAAAGCCGAGATCTTCCTTGCAGCCGCTACTGCCTTGGGCAGAGACTCGGCGGCATCGGCTTCATCAAAGAGAGATTGGCGTTGGAGATTGCTAGGCTCAACATAATCGCGATCGATAATAGTTAAATGTCCCACCCCGGCGCGAGCCAATAGTCCGGAGACGCAGGCACCTGTGGCGCCGCAGCCCACAATCGCAATCCGACCTTGGGCCAGGCGCTGCTGGCCTTCCGGCCCGATTCCCAGGAAAAGCACCTGGCGCGAGTATCGATCCTCAAACTTCATGCCACATTTATTATAGGTGTTTGAAGGCTAAGGGGTTTTATGCGTTTCGTCGCAGGCAGCTTACAATGCTCTGAAAAGCTTGCGTGCAACTTAGGTCCAATCTGCTGCCATCGAACTCTACAAAGCGACCTCCAATTAAGGGGCTTCTATTGCCGCGCTGCCGATCAGTGTGTCTGATGGTCGTGCTCTGTCTGGGCGTGTCCTATGTCCATGGTCAGGAAGCTTTTGCGCCTCAAGACATCCAGAAAGCCACCCCATCGCCCCAAAGCGCTTCTACTCCGATACCCAACACGCAGAGCCCTCCAGCCCCGGAGCCCGCTTCGTCTCCTGCTACCGTGCCTCCGACGGTGCAACTTTCTAGCGGACTCAACAGCTTGCAGGGACTCAAAGTCGCAATGATTCAGGTAAACGGTCTCGGTATAGACGACGCGGAGAGCCTTCTTTCCATACTGCCGCAGAAGGTGAACGAGCCGCTTGATCGATACAAAGTTCGGCAGTCCGTGCAGGCGCTTTACAACACCGGGCGTTTCGCGGAAATCCAGGTGGAAGCTCAGCGCAATCCAGCGGGAGAAGTTGTGTTGGCATTCGACGCCCGCGAAAACTACTTCTTTGGGTCCATTCTGGCGGAAGGCTCGCCCGTCCACCCAACCGACAGTCAATTGGTCAACGCCAGCAAACTCAATCTTGGCGAGCAATACACTGATGAAAAGATTGCCGCCGGGATCGAGGGAATGCAGCGAACACTTCAGGAGAACGGCTTTTATCAGGCCACAATCAAGCCATACTATGAGTGGGATTCGCGCAATCAGCAGGTCAAGGTGGAGTTTACGGTGGACCGGGGGAAGATTGCGCGCGTAGGAGTGATCAATGTTGGAGGCTCATCGGGGTATAGCTCGGAAGAAATCACAAACATTGCCAAGCTGCATTCGGGGGACGTGGTGTCCGCCGGTCGCCGCACGCGGGCCTTGCAGCGACTGCGCAAGCTCTACCAGAAGCAGGACCGGCTGGAAGCCCAGGTCACCATGACGCAGCGAACCTATCACCCGGAGACCAATCGGCTGGATTACACCTTTGAGATCAACCGCGGGCCGGTGGTGGACGTTAAAGTGGAAGGCGCCAAATTGCGCCGCGGGCAGGTCAAGAAATTGGTCCCGGTGTTTGAGGAAAGCGCGGTTGACGATGACCTGCTGAATGAGGGGGCGCGCAACATACGCGACTATTTTCAGGGCAAGGGCTATTTTGACGTGAAGGTCACGCATGAACAGACGCAGGATTCGGCCACAGAAAGGCGCACCATAATTTTTCACATCGAAAGGAACCAGCGGCACAAATTCGTGGAACTGGCGATGCAGGGAAACCACTATTTCCGCCGCGAAGACCTGCGCGAGCAAATGCTGATGCAGCCGGCCGGGGGGTTACTGCTCTATGGCGTATTTAGCCAATCCATCCTGGCGCGTGACGTGCAATCAATTGAGAACCTTTACCGCAACAATGGTTTTCTCCAAGCCAAAGTCACGCCAGAAGTCCAGGATAATTATGGAAAGGAAGGCCACATTCGCGTAAATCTGGTCGTGGTGGAAGGCCCGCAGACGCTCGTGGGAAAATTGAAGATTGAAGGGAATGAGGCCCTTCCAGAGGGCCAGATTCGCGGCTTGATCACAGCTTCAGAGGGCCAGCCATATTCCGATTCCATGGTCATTACAGACCAGTCTGTAGTTATGGAGCAATATTACAATCTGGGATTTCCAAAAGTGAAATTCGATTACACAACGCAGCCCGAGGCTGACAATCCCAATAGGATCGACGTGGTCTATACCATCAATGAAGGCGCGCAGGTTTTTGTCGACAAGGTCCTGATTTCCGGGCTGAACTACACGCGGCCATTTATTGTTGACCGTGAAATCAAGATTGGCGCCGGCGACCGGCTGAGCCAGAGCCAGATGCTCGATTCCCAGCGACGCCTATATGACATGGGTATCTTCAATGAAGTGGGCGTGGCGGTGCAGAACCCTGAAGGCGACGCCACCAGCAAAAAGGTGAATTTCCAGCTCTCTGAAGCGCGGCGGTACACGTTTAATTACGGCGTTGGACTTGAGGTACAGACTGGGCAGCCCGGCGGCACCACCAGTCCCCAGGGAGACACCGGCGTGAGCGGCCGCGTGTCGTTCGATGTCACGCGCCTTAACTTTCGCGGACGGGACCACACAATCACGTTAAAGACCCGTTATGGCAATCTGGAAAAACTGGCCTTGATCGGCTACGGCGCGCCGCGGCTTTTCGATTCGCAAAAACTTACGCTCGATTTTACGGCCTTCTACCAGCAAACGAACGACGTAAGCACGTTCACGTCAACGCGGCTGGAAGGATCGGCGTCAATTAAACAAGAGATGAACCGCGCCACGACTTTTCTATATCGGCTCATTTACCGGCGCGTCAGCACGAGCAACCTGGTCATTGATCCTCACTTTGTGCCGCTGTTTTCTCAAGCCGTACGCGTCGGTATGCCGGACTTCAGTTACGTGCGTGATACTCGCGACAATCCGATTGAGTCGCTCAAGGGAACGTTCAACACGTTGGATCTGGGCGTAGCTTCCGGAGCCTTCGGCTCACAGACGAACTTCACCCGGGTGGTGGTACAAAATTCCAGCTATTACCAATTTCATAAGCGCCGCTGGGTGTTTGCCCGATCCACGCGCATAGGTGTGGAAGAGCCGTTCGCTTCCACTGACTTTGCTCCGCTCCCTGAGCGCTTCTTCGCGGGCGGCAGCACGTCGCACCGTGGATTTGGCATTAATCAGGCGGGCCCACGCGATCTTACCAGTGGCTTCCCGCTGGGCGGTGAAGCACTGTTTTTAAATAATCTTGAATTGCGCACACCGCCGCTGCCACTGCCTTATGTTGGCAACAATTTAAGTGCGGTAGTGTTCCATGATATGGGAAACGTTTTTTCCACGGCCCAGGATATGGCCAACAGTATTCTAAAATTCTCTCAGCCTAATCGGAGTCTCTGTTTGAATCCAGCCGCGGCAACCTGCAACTTCAATTATGTGTCACACGCGGTAGGCGCGGGTGCACGGTATCGAACCCCGATCGGCCCGGTGAGTTTTGATGTTGGCTATAACCTGAACCCGCCGGCATTTCCCATTTCGGCGCCTGCTGCTCCGGCAGTCCCGTCTTCCCAAGTGCTGAAGCATTTCAATTTCTTTTTCAATATTGGACAGACCTTCTGATGAGAGCGCGCCTCCATTTCGTAATCGTCCTGCTGCTTGCCGGAATGGCGCAGGCCCAGGTGGTGGATCGTATGGTGGCGGTCGTCAACAAGCACGTGATTCTGGAAAGCGAGCTTGATCAAGCGACGCGTGTGGAATTTCTGTTGCAATCCAAACCCATTGAGCGTTTGACCTCTGTTGATCAAACGGCGGTCCTGGAGCGTCTGATTGACCGCTCCCTGCTTGACCAGCAGATTGTGAATCCAGCCATGCTGGATCCTTCGCCAGAAGAGCTGAAGGCAAAAATTGAAGAGCTGCGGCAAGGCATCCCTGGCGCGTCGATCAATGAAAACTGGAAAAGCATCCTTACTGGTTACGGTCTGACACAGCAGGATGTGGAAGAACAACTGACGTCGCAATTCCGAATCCTTCGCTTTATCGATCTGCGCTTTCGCGGGTTGGTGCGCATCGATAAAAAAGCGATTGCCGCATACTATGAAGACCGTTTTCTACCTGAGGTGCGCAAGCGCAACGCTTCGGAACCTCAACTCTCAGAGGTGTCAGACAAGATTGAGCAGATACTTGCGGAGCAGCGCATTGACGAGCTTTTGAACAACTGGCTGAAGACTTTGCGCACCCAGGCCCACATTGAGCGTATGTTGCCGGCTACCGCGACGAACGCTGGGACCCCATGAGCAGCAAAACCGATGTAGACATTGCGCCGCCCCCTACCCCGGCGAAGACGCGCAAGCTCAGGCGGTTCGTTATCTTTACCTCTCTTACGCTGGCCGTCATTGTGACTGGTCTTTTGATTTATCTGAGCAGCGGCTCCTTCCGTGAGACTGTCCGGCAAAGAGTGATCACCGAACTGCGGCAGATGACGGGCGGCACGGTTGAAGTTGAATCGTTTACATGGAATCTTTCCACCCTTCATTTTGAAGCCCGCAATGTGACGATCCACGGGCGCGAGGCGGCCGGCGAAGTCCCTTATGCCCATGCTGATCGCATCGGGGTTGATGTAAAGATCATTTCATTCTTCACCCGCAAGATTTCCCTTGAGAACGTGGCCATTGATCGCGTTGTGCTTCATTTGCTGATTTATCCCGACGGCACCACCAACCAGCCTTCACCACAGGCAGGCGTGACCTCCAATGAAGAACCAACCCAGAACCTGTTCGATCTTGCGATAAAACAGATTGCGGTGCGGCAAGGTACGCTCATGCTCGACCAGGAGAAGATCCCGTTTGATCTTGACGGCAAGGATATCTCCGCCGGGATGAACTATGTTCCCAGCCAGAAAGCTTATGACGGTCACCTGGATTTCACACCGCTGACGATTGCCTACAGAAATGCGCCGCCAATGCAGGCGGAAATGCATGTAGGGTTTCTCCTGAGTTCAGGAAAAACGGAAATTAAATCTCTCCGTCTGCTGGCAGGCGGTTCGAAAGTTGAGGCCAGCGGAACCCTCCGCAATTACAACAGTCCGGAACTCACGCTGCAATACCAGGCTTCGCTGGACCTCGCCCAGGTCGGCAACATGGCAAAGTGGAAGCAGTTACGGGCCGGCCGAGCCGAATTCAAGGGCAAGGGCTCATATCAAAACAATCGCTACTCTTCGCAAGGAAACCTCAATGTTCGCAACATGGAGTGGCATGATGCGATGGCGCGCATATCGCTGGTTGACGCGTCCTCACCGTACTCAGTAACACAAGACAAGATCGTTCTCTCCCACCTGATCGCGCATGCATTCGGCGGCACCGTGCAGGGCGACGTGCAGATCTCAAATTGGATTTCCGCTTCAACTTCGGGAAAGAAAGCGTTGCCGCAACAGGGAATTACGCGGCTTCATTTGTCCGGCGTTCAGGCCAGCAAGGTTGCGGCCGCAATTTCTTCGGCAAAGATGCCGTTGGACAAGATTGAATTGGCCGGAAGCATTTCTGGTGACATCAATTCGTCGTGGACAGGACCTCTGGAACGCGCAACGTCTGCATTGAAGTTGGATGTATCTCCGCCCGCGGCGCCTTCGCCTAAAGAAGTTCCGGTCACCGCACAACTGCAAGCCACCTATCATGGCGATGGCCGCACGCTCGACGTGGCCGGGCTTACTCTGGCCACGCGTGCCATTCGCGTAAACGCCACTGGATCTTTGGGATCGGAAAAAGCCCAGGCCCATGTTTCCGTGAATGCGACTGATTTGCGGGAGTTACAGCCTGCGCTGGATGCGCTTGAGCCGGGAACGCATATTCCTGTCACCCTGGAGGGCCGATCATCATTCAATGGAGTGATCTTCGGCAAGCTTGATGCCCTCTCAACACGCGGTCATCTTGAACTGGAAAAATTTGATACGGAATTCCGTCTAGCCAGCCAGCCTAAAGGCGCGCAGAGCAAGCCTCCGCGAATACACTGGGACGCGCTCTCAGCCGAACTCACGTATTCACCCGCAATCCTTTCTCTGCAACGCGGAACATTACGCCGGGGCACGGCACAACTGGGATTTTCAGCGAGCACGACGTTGCGTCAAGGCAATTTCGACGAAAACACAAGCCGGCTTAATGTCACGCTTCATGTTCAGAATGAAAATGTGGCCGATATGCAGGCCCTTGGTGGGACAAGCTATGCGGTTACGGGCATTGCGAATGCTGACTTGCAGGCTGCCGGCACGCTGCGAAACTTGCAGGGCAGTGGCAAGCTGCAAATCGCCAAATTGACGATCTATGGCGAACCCTTCAAGACCTTCTCCAGCGACTTGCGCGTTAACGGAAGTGAGGCGCGCCTGGAAAATATTCAGCTGGCGCACAATGGCGCGCGTTTTGCCGGATTTGTGGCTTACGACCTGGGCAACAAGAACTATCGTTTCGATCTTACGGGCACCAACATCGAGCTTGCCAACTTTCAGCGTTTTGATCTGCCACGCCTGTCTGTTCAGGGGCAAGCCGGTTTTCATCTGACCGGATCCGGCACTGAAGATGTGCCGGTCATCAATGGCGAAATTGATCTACGCAATATTGTGCTCAACCGTGAGACGGTTGGCAGCCTGACGATCGTGGCGGAGACGCATGGCGAAAATGTGCAATTGCGCGGGCGCTCCAATTTTGAAAATGCAGAACTGAACCTGGATGGCTCAGTCCGCCTGCGTGATCTGTGGCCGGGGCAGGTCACCCTGAAGTTCTCGCACCTCGACTTCGACCCCTTGATTCGCGCTTACTTTCAGGGACAGATCACCGGCCACTCTTCCATTGCCGGGGAGATTGACATCCGTGGTCCCATGAAGCGGCCGGGCAGCCTGGTGATTACGGGCAATGTGACTCAGCTCTCCGCCGATGTTGAGAACGTGCAGCTGCAAAATGATGGCCCGATACACTTCGGGCTGGAAAATGAATCGCTGAAGGTAGATGAGTTTCACCTGACGGGAACAGAAACAGACCTCTCCGCAAAAGGCGCTGTGCAACTTACGGGCGAGCATCTGGTTGATCTGCGTTCGCGGGGACGGTTCAACCTGAAACTATTGCAGGTATTTAATCCGAACCTGGTGGCGAATGGTCCAGCCGCCTTTACAGTGAACGTCAACGGGCCCTCGGCGCGGCCGCAATTGAGCGGACGACTTGAGGTGAAAGACGCAGCCGCTTCGCTGCTTGACCTGCCGAATGGTCTCAGCCACATCACTGGCTCTCTGGTATTTGCCCAGGATCGCATGCAGATTGAGAAGCTTACGGCGCATACCGGCGGCGGGGAGTTGGATGTCGGCGGATTTTTGGCTTATCGCAGTGGAATCTATTTTGATTTGACCGCGAAAGGCAGTGACGTCCGGCTGCGCTATCCGCCCGGCGTAAGCTCGTCCGCCGATGCGACGCTGCGTTACACCGGTTCGGCAAAAAGTTCATTGCTCTCCGGGGATATCCTGATCACCCGGTTTGGCATGAATCCGCACTTTGATTTTGCCAATTACCTGGCGCAGAGCAAAAAAGCGCCGATCATCTCCACGCTGAATCCGTTTCTGGACAATATGCGTCTGGATATGCACATTACTTCCACGCCGGAGCTGCAGGTGGAGACTTCGCTCGCCAAGCTTTCCGGCGACCTTGACCTGCACGTTCGCGGCACGGCGGCGCGGCCTGCCATTGTGGGCAGAGTAAACATTGCTGAAGGCGATGTTTTCTTCAACGGCACAAAGTATAAGTTGGAGCGGGGTGACATTACCTTGAGCAACCCGCTCACCATCGAGCCTGTCATCAATCTTGATATGTCTACCCGAGTGCAGGGCTACGACGTAACGATCGGACTGCATGGACAGGCTATTGGCGGCAAGGGAATCAGCATGACATACCGCTCTGATCCGCCGCTGGCCAATTCTGACATCATCGCGCTGCTGGCGTTTGGGCGCACACGCGGCCAAAATGTTTACACCGCGAGCCAGCCAGGCGTGAATACGAATGACACAGCGTCAGCTTCCAACGCCATCCTGGGCGAGGCCCTGAACGCGACGTTCAGTGACCGGGTGCAGCGGCTCTTCGGCGCGAGCCGCGTAAAAATTGATCCGCAGTTTATCGGCTCGGAAAACAATCCCAGCGCGCGCGTCACGATTGAACAGCAGATCAATAACAACATTACGTTTACTTACATCACCAGCCTCACACAATCAGCAGAGACGGTGATTCAGGTGGAATACAATTTCGATAAGAACGTATCGATCGTTGCTGTGCGTGACCAGAACGGGGTGCTGGGATTTGACATCCATATACGCAGGCGGAAAAAGTGACGCATGAGCGGGAATGGCACACAGCCGTTCGCAACTGAGCGCTTCACCATGGTGGAAAGCCAGCTGCGCCAGCGTGGTATCCGCGATGAGCGTTTGCTTGCGGCGATGAGCAAAGTGCCGCGGCATGAATTCGTGAGCCGGGAAAACTGGAATGAAGCGTATGCCGACCATCCGGTTCCGATCGCAGAAAAGCAGACAACATCGCAACCTTACATGATTGCCGCCATGGTGCAGGCAGCGGAGATCAGGCCTGAAGACCGCGTCCTGGAAATTGGCGCGGGCTCGGGATACCAGACCGCGCTGCTTGCGGAACTGGCAAGCCAGGTCTTTGCCGTGGAGCGATATGCGTCGCTGGCGGAGACGGCGCAGAAAACACTGGAACGGCTGGGCTATTGCAATGCCAAAATCGTTACCGGCGATGGGTCGCTGGGGCTGCCGGAAGCCGCGCCCTACGATGCCATTATCGTGTCAGCCGCAGCTCCGCGCATTCCGCAGGCCCTTATGGACCAGCTTGCAGTCGGCGGACGTTTGCTGATTCCGGTAGGAGAGGCCGACCAGCAAGTTTTGCAACTCGTCCAGCGGCATGCGAATGGCAGCACCACGGTGCGCACGCTCGAAGGCTGCCGTTTTGTTCCGTTGATTGGCGAGCAGGGGTTTGTGGCGTAACAACAGCTGTCGGCTCTTAGCCATCGGCTTTTGGCCTTTCTCAAGGGGTTCAAACGATCTGTATAGCTGACAAGATCTTTTCAACATTTGCGTCTGAATATTTGCATCTTCATAAAAGCCAAAAGCTCTACCACTCAAACGCGCATGCTTCCGTTAAAATGACCTGTGTGCCCCTCCTCACCAACATCAAAACCACGCTGGAGATGATCAAGTGGGAGCATTCGATTTTTGCTCTGCCATTTGCTCTATGCGCGGCCATGCTTGCGGCCGGAGGAATGCCCACCGCGGCCAAGCTGGGTTGGATCGTGCTATGCATGATCTCCGCTCGCTCCGCAGCCATGGCCTTTAACCGCATTGCGGACGCAAGAATTGATGCGGCGAACCCTCGCACGTCCATGCGCGCCATTCCTGCCGGCACGCTGTCACAGAAATTTGCGACCGTCTTTGTCGTGATCGCCTGCCTGCTCTTTATCTTTGGGGCGGCCAAGCTCAATCGCGTAACGCTGCTGCTGTCTCCGGTGGCGCTGGCCGTGGTGCTGTTTTATTCCTATACCAAGAGATTCACTCGCTGGTCGCATCTTGTGCTGGGCTTCGCGCTGGGCATAGCTCCTGCCGCGGCATGGATCGCGGTGCGTGGCTCGCTTGATCCCCGCATTCTCTTGCTTACAGCGGCGGTCACGTTTTGGGTTGGCGGCTTTGACGTTCTTTATGCGTGCCAGGATATTGAATTCGATCGCGCCAATTCGCTGAACTCAATTCCACAAGCCATGGGTGTTCCCAAGGCTCTCATCGTTGCGCGGACTTTGCATGTGGTCATGCTCGCCCTACTGATGGCCCTGGTCGTGGTATTCGGACTCGGGAAGCTGGCGATCATCGGAGTTATTGTGGTGGCGGCTCTTCTGGCCTACGAGCACTCGCTGGTCGCCTCAGACGATCTCAGCAAATTGAACGCGGCATTTTTTACCATGAACGGTGTGATTGCCGTAGTGTTCTTCGTCTTTGTAGCGGCGGACCTGCTGATAAGAAACCCTCATTCGTAAGCTCAACACTGATTGACATAGATCGAACTGGATCAAATCAGATCAGTGAAAATCGGTGTTATCAGTGTCATCAGTGGTAGAGTTTTATAACCATGCGCGATCCGGTTGAACTGGAAATCTTCAAGAGCCTTTTTCACTCCATTGCGGAAGAGATGGGCGCGGCCCTGCGCCGCACCGCGTTTTCTCCCAACATTAAAGAACGCCGCGATTATTCCTGTGCGGTCTTCGATGGCGCGGGCGAAGTTGTTGCCATGGGCGATCATATGCCGGTGCATCTGGGATCGATGCCTATGTCCGTACGCGCGGCAGTGGAGACGCTCACGCTCAACACCGGTGACGTGGCGATCTTGAACGATCCCTTCTGTGGCGGCACGCACCTGCCGGACATCACGCTGGTTGCCCCGGTTTTTGTTGGTGGCAAAAGCAAGCGCGCGGCGAAGCCGGCATTTTATGTGGCATCGCGGGCCCACCATGCCGACGTCGGCGGAACGTATGCCGGATCCATGGGAATCTGCCGCGAGATTTATCAGGAAGGTATCCGCATTCCTCCCATCAAGCTTATTGCGGGAGGCAAGTTGCAGGATGACGTGTTCCGCCTGCTGCTCAACAATGTGCGCACTCCGGAAGAGCGCGAAGGTGATCTGAATGCGCAGATTGCGGCCTGCCACACTGGCGCGGAGCGACTGCGGGAGATCACGGAGCGTTATGGTCTGACGCGCGTGCAGCAGGTGATGGATGAATTGCAGGAATATTCAGAAAAGCTGATGCGAGCATTTCTCAGCAAGGTGCCGCATGGCCGATATGACGCCGAAGATTTTCTCGATGATGATGGCGCAGGTTCAGGACCGGTCCGCATTGCGGTGGCGCTTACGTTTCAAAAAGCGGCAGCAGGTAAGCCGCTGGTAACTGTCGATTTCACGGGCAGCTCCCCGCAAGTCGCGGGCAGCATCAATGCCGTGGATGCCATTACTTTCTCAGCATGCTTCTACGTCTTCCGCTGCCTGCTGCAGGAAGATGTTCCGGCGGCCGCAGGCTTGATGCGTCCCGTGCGGATGATCGCGCCTAAGGGAACAGTGGTGAACGCCCGGCCGCCGGCGGCTGTTGCAGGCGGAAATGTAGAAACTTCACAGCGCATCGTCGACGTGCTGCTGCGTGCTCTGGCCAAGGCCATGCCAGACCGCGTGCCTGCTGGATCTTCCGGCACCATGAACAATTTGACCATCGGCGGCATCGACGAGCGCACAGGCGAGCCCTTTGCTTACTATGAAACGATTGCCGGCGGCATGGGAGCGCGTCCTGATCGGCCCGGTGTGAGCGGCGTGCATACGCACATGACGAACTCACTCAATACCCCGGCAGAGGCGCTGGAGTATGCGTATCCGTTGCGCGTGACGGAATATTCTTTGCGCAAGGGCAGCGGCGGAGCGGGGAAGTTCCGTGGCGGAGACGGTATCGTGCGCGAAGTGGAACTGCTGGCCGACTCCGAAGTGACACTGCTGGCCGACCGTCGAGATCGCGGCCCATATGGGTTGCAGGGCGGCGCTGAAGGTGCGGCAGGCCAGACTTCAGTTGTCCATCAAAACGGCACGAGCGAAACACTTCCCGGCAAAACCAGCGTGCGCCTGAAAAAAGGCGAGCGCGTAAGGATCGAGTCGCCTGCAGGCGGCGGCTGGGGAAGGCCATAGATCGGGTGATCAGTTGATCGGGTGATCGGTTGATCGCGTGATCTGTCCTGAAAAATTGGGACAAGATCACGCATACTCATCCAGCAACCGCTAACTGCTAATTGCTACTGCTGCGGCGTTGGAGTCGGCGTCGCCTGATCTTTCTTTTTCCTGTTCAGCACCTGGCCCAGTACGTCACCCAGGCTGGGAGCAGCAGGAGTTGGAGTAGCTTGCGGCTGCTGACCTTGATTGCTGCCGACAGCCGGGCTGGCAGGCTGCTGCTGGTTTTGTTGCTGCTGTTTGCCGCCGATGGCGTCCAGAATCCCGCCGATGCCGCCCTTCTGCTGATTAGCGCCGCCGGCATTTCCATTTTGATTCTTGTTACCCAGAATCGCGCCCAGAATCCCAGTGGTTAGCTGGCCCGGATTTTTGCTGGTGGGCAGCAGGTTATCTAATTTCATCTTGGCAATCTGTTGCACGTCAGGCGCAACCTGCGGATGCTGGAAAGTGCCGGTAACGATCACCGGCAATACCAGTTCGCCTTGATTATTGGCCAGCGCGGTGTTCATGAAGCCGCCGACTTGTGTGCCGCCTACCTGCTGGCTGATGGCTTTGTTGAGCACTGCCGTCACATGCAGGTTGAGCGACTGATCGGCCAGGTTCACCAAGCCTGCGGCGGCCATGGTGCCGCCGTCAATTACGGCTTTGAGATTATTAGTCTGCGCAAGGCCATTCTTCACATCGAAATTTCCGGTGAGCTGGACGAGGTTAGTAAAGCCCTTGGGCGTACCAAAGCCATTGCCGACAAATTTTCCCACCGAAGCCAATTCATGGAGCAGATCAAGGTTCATCAGCTTGCCATTGGTAAGATCAATGGCCACATTGCCATTCAGGCTGCGTGCAATGTTGGCGGATGAAGAAGAACTGAAGCTGGCATTCACGTTCGAGGCCAGCAGGCCGTAGATGGTCTGCTTCACGTCAGACACGGACGAGATCAGTTTGTTGGCATCGACCTTATCGGTCTTCAAATTCACGTTGTACACGGGCTGCGCCGGGCGCATGTCGATAGTGATACTGCCGGTCTCTTTCCCACCATAAACGTCAGCCGTAACGGGATTCATCTTGATCAAACCGTGGTCCAACGTCACGTTGGCGTGAGCATTGTTCAAAAGCAGATCGTCATACTGAATTACGCCGATGGCAACCGTGCCGCCGCCAGTCATTTTGGTGAGCATACTGGGCTCGGCTTTTGTCTGGGCGCTTGCCTCAGGCACCAGTCGCCAGAAGCTCGCGCGTTTAGCCGGTTGCGTCGGAGTGGCAGAAAAAATCTGCTGCAACTCAGTCACGTTCACTTTGTCGGCATTCAGGGCAAACTGGACTTGAGGCGCTTCAAAGTTTTTGAGCGTTACCGTGCCGCCAGCGTTGGTCTGGCCAAGAGTTAACGCGATATTTTGCAGCGAGGCTGAGTTCTGGCTGAAGCGGATGTCGGAGTTCTTGATCTGAAGCGGCTTGGTCAGCGAAGGCATCTTCAGCGTGGCATTGCTGATCTTGCCGGTGCCGTCAAAGTTCAGCGCAGACATATTCTTGGTAGAGCCCTGCGCCTTTACATCGAGAGTAAGCGTTCCATCGC
>JBAVUZ010000718.1:0-1543 GCA_049697035.1 Candidatus Angelobacter sp.
TTTTGTTTCCACTTAAGGCAGTACGTTAGTGCACAAACCTTGGGTGGAACCAACCAGGAGTCCCGAATTGAAACGCGCCAAACTCATCGTCGTTGTTATATCCATCTTTGTACTTTCCAGTTTTGCAATGCAGAACAGTTCAGGCCAGAAAGCGCCCGCGGTCGCTACTGCAAAAGGTGCGTCCGCGCAAAGTGCGTCTTCACCAGGCGCGGCTGCGCAAGCTAGCCCCGCGCAAGGCACGGCTTCTGCGCAGGGCGCAGCTTCGCAAGCGGCCCCCACGCAGATATTTGGCTTCAGGGATTTTGCGAAGCAGTACCAGGTTGACCAGGAATTTCTGGCCAGTCCCAGCCCAGCGCGCGCGGAGCAACACTTGAAGATACTCACGGCGGTTCCTCACATCGCGGGATCGCCGGAAGATAAATTTACGGCGGACCACGTGGCCAAGCACTTTGACATTGCCGGTCTGGAAACGGAAGAGGTCAAGTATTCAGTATGGATGAATCGGCCGTCAGAGATCAGCGTGACGGTGACAGCGCCGGCCAACGTGAAGATGAATGGTCCGCGGCCGGAGCATGTGGATGGCGATCCGCTGGCGGATAATCCGAAAGTGGTGATCCCGTTTAATGGGTCGTCACCATCTGGCGACGTTGAAGCGGAAGTCGTGTACGCGAATTATGGCAGGCCGGAAGATTTTAAGAAGCTTGAGGACATGAAGATCGATGTGCGAGGCAAGATCGTGATTGTCCGGTATGGAGATAATTTTCGCGGCGTAAAAAGTTTTGTGGCGGAAGAGCACGGCGCGGCGGGAGTAATCATCTATTCTGATCCGATTGATGACGGTTACTTCAAGGGCGATGTTTATCCGAAGGGGCCGTGGCGTCCGGAGAGCGGCGTGCAGCGCGGATCGATCCAGTACATGTTCAAGTATCCGGGCGATCCAACCACGCCGGGATTTGCTTCGACCGTTGATTTGCCGGAGTCGAAGCGAGTGCCGCCGGAGAAGGCGGCGGACATGCCGAAGATTCCGACAACGCCGCTATCGTACGGAGACGCGGAACCCATCCTGCAAAATCTGGCTGGGCCGGAAACGCCGCGCGACTGGCAAGGCGCATTGCCGTTTACCTATCACGTTGGCCCCGGGCCGGTGAAGGTGAAGATGCACCTGAAACAGAATTACCGGTATTGGACGATTTGGAATGTGATTGGAAAAATCAAGGGAACGAAATATCCCGACGAGTGGGTGGTGCTGGGGAACCATCGCGATGCGTGGGTGTATGGCGCGGTGGACCCGAACAGCGGCACGGCAGCAATGCTGGAAACAGTCCACGGCTTTGCCGATCTGCTGCGGCGCGGCTGGAAGCCTGACCGGACGATCGTATTTGCTTCATGGGATGCAGAGGAAGAAGGCTTGATAGGAAGCACTGAGTGGGGCGAGGAGCATGAGAAAGATCTGGCCCACGCCGTCGCGTATTTCAATCTGGATGTCGCGGTTTCCGGCTCAAACTTTGGCGCATCGGCGGTGCCCAGTTTGAAAGGCTTTATG
>JBAVUZ010000719.1:0-2750 GCA_049697035.1 Candidatus Angelobacter sp.
GTACAAAGGAGCTTCGCTATTTGTTGCAGCTGGGCCTCAACATTTCCGCCTGGATCAAATTCAATTCCCCCCACGAAGTTGTTTGCGTCAAATATCCCCGGCGAAGCAGTCTTAAGCCAGATCGGGATTACCGCTTTCTCGCCTAAGCGGCTCTTGAACTGATCCGATTTAAATGCAGTCCAAATTCGTTTCGGATAACCGGAACCCAGAAAAGGGATAACGAAAGCGGCCGCTGATGCATAGATCGGACCGAGATAGTCCTCAATGTTTTCTGCCAGTATCCGGGATTGTTCATTCTCGTCATAGAAGACTTTCAGCTCACTTTCTGTCAGTAGTTCAAAGAGCCTTTTGGCGTAAGGCCGGTCCGCGCCGGCAAATGAAAGCGCGTAGCCATATTTGAGGCTCGCCATGTTTGTCACCACGAGCACACATTGTAAACGAGTAAGCAGAATAGTCGCCCACTACGCTGAGAGAGATCCCCCAAATCAACATGCGTTAGTTTCGCGAATTTCTTGAGTGCGAAAAACGGGCTCGGGGAGATCGGGCACGTCGCTTCCCCAATCCAACTGCTGTCAGCTCGGTCGGCTGGCCTCATCTTGCAGGATTCTGCCTAAGAATTGTCCCAGGACATGAGCGAAGGCCCGAGGATTATCCCCCTGCACCGTGTGTCCGGCCTCGCCGACTTGCGCGTAATGTCCATCGCGAAATTCATTGGCCAGCTTTTGTGCGTCCTCACTGGTGAAGACGTCGCTCAAACTGCCCTGCACGATGAGCGTGGGACAGTTGATACGCGCAGCTTGCCGGAAGCGTTCTTCCAGTTGCTTGCGATCCGCTTCCCGGTTGCTGTTGCCGTGCCACATCCGGAGATCAGTTTTCCTCGCCCATTTGCCGCTGGCGTTCTGGCGAAAATTGTGCAGCAGGCTGCGCCGCAAAAGCCGGGGATCACGGCGAGGGTTGAACTCAATGGCTTTCTGAATCACTTCATCCAGTGAATCCAACTCCGCGGTTTGGGTTACAAAGTCAAAAATTCTCTTCGCGCCTTTTGCCAGCATGCTGGGTCCGGCATCCACCAGCACCAGCGCGGCGAGTCGTTGGCTGTGGTGAAAGGCATAGTTAAAGGCATTAAACCCACCCATCGAGTGGCCAACCAGAATAAAACGATCAAGACCCAGATGATCAACGAAGGCTTCAATATCTCCACGGTGAGCATCGCCGCTATAATCACCGTCCTCAGCCCACGCGCTTTCACCATGCCCGCGCTGGTCCATTGCGTGGCAATGATACTGCTGCCGCAGCGCCAGGCACACAACGTCCCAGGTATGTGCATTGAGAGCGGCGCCGTGGAGAAAGACGATGGGCCGGCGACCGGCCGTGCCCCAGTCCAGATAATGGATTTGCATTTGCGCCCTTGTAACTTGACGCCTCTTGGGTAAGACGACCTCTGTCTCAATGCCCGAGATTTTGGCGGCCAGCGTGAGATGTTCCAACTCTTCAGCTGGTTCCATCACCGGCTTCTGTGTTTGCTGGACTTTGTTCACTTGACCCCAGTCATTTAATAAAGCTGTTGGAGCGGACTCAATGCTCCTCCAAATATACATTGGAAATAAGTAACCTTATCTGCATGAACGCCACTAAATTCAGCAATTAGCAGTCAGCCAAAAGCGGAAGACTAGTTGCGAACAGGTCGCGACTTTGTGGCTGACCACTGCACATGCCATACTGTCCACGATGGCAGTTTGGCTTCCAGTATTTCCGGCAGCCATTCAGCAGAGCTCACGCAGACCGAATCGGGCGCAGATCTTCAATCTGTGTTCGAAAAAATACGGATGTTCTTTGAGCGACCCATCGCTTTGTAGCTGGCTGCCACTTCGCCCAGGCTTATGCTTTTCTGCGGTGACTGCGCGCCAACGAAAGATGATGGTCCCAGATCAAGCTGCCTGTTTTCTTCCGGAGTTTCTTCCTGCGGGTTCTGCACTGCGGCAGCCGATTCAGGAACGTTCAATACCGCGGCGTTTTGGTCAACCGGTGTCACGGGATAAGTCGCGTTCACCACGCCCTCTGGACTTTCAACATAACTGTTGGCGCCCGCCCTTCCCTGGGTGGAAATTCCAGCAACAGTCGCGGGCGAGGCAAAACCAGTCAGTGGGGTTGACGGCGCTCCCACTCCCGGCGCAAGAATCGGTTGACTCTGGCCGTACTCGACGGTGTTCCCGACGACAATCTGGACGTTCTGCCCCATGAAAACTTGAGGAAGGAATGCGCAAAACACAAGAAGAGTGAAAAGCGACTGTTTCATAATGACTCCAAGCCGGCCAGAGGCGGAGCACAAGCCAAGGTCTTGGTTCGCGATTCATCCCTGACCTACACCTATGATTATTTTCACTTCTCGCGAAGATAACAATCTGTGACCGGCGTCACCATGTGGCGGCAGCAACAGCTTGATCCAGCCAGCGAGCCGGCAAACCAATGCTGTCTCTTTATCTCAAGGTGATAGAAAAACAATACAACCTTGCGCTTCCTGCGCTCCCGGTAAGTAACATAAGAGACATGGCTATGACGAATGCTGGCCCGCTTATACCTAACGAGATCGAGTGGCCGGGAAACATTCTCACCTGGACGGTAACGATTCTGGCTTGTGCTCACATCGCATGGCTTGAAGCGTCGCTCTAAATACTCCTAAGCAAGCGCGAGTGTGATTTCTATCACAGACATTGTCATCGGCAAAAGATAAACGTTGTAGCGGTCTTTCG
>JBAVUZ010000720.1:0-2873 GCA_049697035.1 Candidatus Angelobacter sp.
CCGGGCAGCCGCGCGTCGTATAAAGAGCGACGAACGGATAGAGCAGGAAGGGCACGTTATACCGGCGCACGTCCATATCTCTGTAATACACATCAACCACGTCGGGAAGGGAATCCAGATCCATCACATCGGGGCGATCAGCGTTGTGAACAACTTTCCCGCTGGCATCGCGATACGAGATCCCAATAATTTCACTCAGCGGCTTGCCGTTGGCGTACTCCACCACGGAGTAATCAAACTCGCGCCGGCAGACAAAGTCGATGGCCTTGCACTCATTCAGAGACCGCTCCGGAAGCGTGGTGACATGCGGTCCCACAAAGGCTATCTTCAGCTTGGGATTCGCCTCTTTCATCTTGGTGACCAGCTTGATGTCACCCGGGAACCCTGGCGTGGAGGTAAACAGCACCAGGAACTCATACTGTTTTCCCAACTCAATCGTCTCTTCCGCCGACACATGGTGCGGCGGCGCGTCCAGCAGCCGCGAGCCTTCCAGCATTCCAGCCGGATAGGCCAGCCATACCGGATACCAGTACGACTCAATCTCACGGGTGGCAGGCCAGCGCGAGCTGGCGCCACCGTCAAAGTTCTCAAACGACGGAGGATTCAGGAATAATGTTTTTAATGGCATGTCTGTCCTAGGCAGTTATATTAACATTCTTTGCCGCGCCCTAAAGCCTAAGGAATCCAAGCGGTTACAAGCGGCAGGCCAATGGTCGATAGGCGCATTGGGCGGCGACCTTATGGGTTAGGCGGCTCGTCCCAGTGTCGCGGCCAACGACTCCATCTTCCGACTTCCCGCTTGGTGTGTAAACGCAAGGAATGCTGGATTTCCCCATTCTTAATGATGCAGGAGGGGATGCCATGCTACATCTGCTTCTAACCGCAGCAATGTTGGTTGTGCCGGTCCAACAACCAGCGTCCCACCAGGACCAGCCGCCCGCCCCAATCCAGGTGTCCAGGAAAGAAGCCGACCAACACACCATCGGCGACGGCGATCGGTGGTTCTACCTGCGCGTTCCGCAAAATCAATGGTCGTTTTTCTCGTCCATCAGGGTCACGGTCGTCGTTGACACAACGGGCGCCATCATTTCTTCTGTTCCGCAGATCGCAAGTACAGACGGCAGCCACCGGATTCCCAGCAGCGTGCTCTCGCAGGCTGAAGCCATGGTGCGTACGCTACACTTTAAGCCCTTTGAGCGTGCGGGCCATCCCGTCTCCGTTACCTTCAATCGCGATGTGGGCTTGCTGCCGCTGGAACTCAAGCCTGCCCAGCGGGTTCCTTTTCCAAAAGTAAAGGACTGGAAGACCGTAAAGATCACGTTGGCCCGCACCGGCTGTTTCGGCACATGCCCGTCTTATAAGGTTGAAGTTCATGGCGACGGCACGGTTTTTTATGAAGGTCGTGGTTACGTGACATTCACCGGAACTCATCGCGGATTGGTTCCGCAGTCAAACGTTATCGAGCTGGTCAAGTTGTTTGAAAAGGCTGATTACTATTCGCTGCGCGATGAGTACAGGTCCGAAGTGACTGACAACCCGACACAAACCACTTCCATTTCTATCGACGGCCGTCAGAAACAGGTCGTGGACTACGTTGGACTCTCGGCGGGCATGCCGCTTGCTGTCGAGCAACTGGAGCTTGCCATCGACCGCCTTTCCGGTTCTGATCGCTGGACCCGTGGCAACTCTGAAACCGTGGCGGCGCTGGAAGCTGAGCACTGGGATTTCAAATCCCATGAAGCCGCTGCCACTCTGGCACGCGCCGCTGAATACGGCAATGCCGATGTGGTCCGCGATCTGGCCCTGGCTGGCGTGCCGCTTAACGGCATAAGTGACAGCCGTCGGTTTGCGCTGTTGAACGGAGGTGCACTCGAAAGGGCCGCCTCCCGCGGCGATGTTGCCATGTTGCGCGCGCTGCTTCAAGCCGGCGCAGCCAGCAGTCCCCGAGCTCTCGCGGCAGCCCTAGTCAATGCCGCCAACTCGGGCAACGTTGAAGCTCTGCGGCTGCTCCTGGCAAACGGCGCCTCTATCACCGCACGGAACGCTGTTGGCGCTACGGCTCTCATGACTGCCGCCTCTTCCGGCTATTCTGAAATGGTTCGAGAGGTCCTGAAGGAAATGGCCAGGAATCATGCCGATGTGAATGCTTCGGCCACGCCTCCTCCTCCCTCCTGCACAGAAGAAATGAAGAAGAACGACCACTGCCGTGACTTTGCCGAGGGAGACGGTCGGACCGCCCTAATGGCAGCTGTTTTTATGAGCGACTATGATGCACCACCCGAAGGTGTGGACCGCGTGGAAGTAGTCCGTCTCTTACTGGCCGCCGGCGCGGACGTGAACGCCCGCGACAGACAGGGCGATACGGTCCTTATGCTTTGCCGTGACGATGTTGAGCAAGTCGAGCTTCTGCTCAAAGCGGGCGCTGATCCTAACGCACGCAATCTGGAAGGCGAAACCGCTCTCAGCAAGGCGTATGACGATGAAGTAAAGCAGATTCTGATCAAGTACGGCGCCGTGCCGCTCGCCAAGGCAGCGGAACAGGAATAGCGCCAGAAGCAGTTTGCCTGCGTCTTATCTACGATTTCTTAGAAGCTTACTGCTTGAATCGATGAATGGAGCTGAAGCACCAATGCTGATTGCCAATTTGCTCCTTTCGCACCCCAGGCGGAGATCTTTTACTTTCCGCCCTTCGCAAAAACCGCGGAGACAAAGGTATGCAATGGGTATTTTTGACGATGAAAAAAGGCGGACGGCCCAGCTCCGCATCTCCCTTCATCCCGGCATCCGCTCCGCTGTGCGAGCTGAGTGCGCATGGCTAACTCTTTGCAAGGGCAATCAGAGACTCTGGTCAAATCGCCTTTCTTGTTATATAG
>JBAVUZ010000721.1:0-5545 GCA_049697035.1 Candidatus Angelobacter sp.
TTCCGTGAACCAGCCGGATCCGAGGCCTCGACAAAGAAACTTCCTCGCCGACGCTAATCCACCTCCGCGGTGAGATTGGTTTTTCCGATTACGGCGATTCCGCGCGATGTCGGCGATCACGGCGATCCTGCGATAACTCATTTGCTACCATACTCCCAACCGATCCATGCTTCGCTACATCTCAATCCGCCTGCTTTACATGGTTCCCGTCATTTGGCTGGTTGTGTCCGTCGTTTTTCTGCTGATCCATCTCGTCCCCGGCGATCCCATCCAGCAGATGTTGGGAGAAGGCGCCGCCAGTGCTGACGTGCAAGCCGCTCGCCACGCCTATGGACTCGATGTCCCGCTCCCGCAGCAGTATGTGAATTACTGGAAAGGCGTCCTGCGCGGAGACCTTGGCCGTTCTCTCCGATTCGATCAACCGGTTACAGGCGTAATCCTCCAGCGTTATCCCAAGACGCTGCTCCTGACCGTCGCGTCCATGATCGTCGCGTTGTTCATCTCCATTCCCGCCGGGGTTCGCTCCGCGCGCCGCCGCAATCGCTGGGACGACCGCCTGCTCAGCGTCGTGAGCCTCTGGGGATTGTCATTTCCTAACTTCGCGCTCGGGCCTATCCTGATTTTGTTTTTCTCCATCCGCCTGGGACTGTTGCCGGTCTCCGGATACGGAACCTTCGCTCACCTTGTCCTGCCTGCGATCACCATGGGCGGCGCGCTCGCCGCGATTCTTACCCGCATGGTCCGCACAGCGATGCTGGAGGAACTGGGGCAGGACTACATCCGCACCGCTCGCGCCAAAGGC
This sequence comes from Candidatus Angelobacter sp., assembly GCA_049697035.1. GTDB lineage: Bacteria > Acidobacteriota > Terriglobia > Terriglobales > Acidobacteriaceae > Angelobacter. The sequence continues at coordinate 803 of JBAVUZ010000721.1, forward strand.
TTGTCAGAAAATGTAGTCGTATATAAGCACGCGCTGCGCAACGCTCTGGTGCCTGTGCTCACCGTCGTGGGACTTCAGTTCGGTGCTCTGCTCGCCGGAGCCATCGTGACTGAGACAATCTTTTCCTGGCCCGGAATCGGACGCCTAACCATCAGCGCCATCAGCAGCCGCGACTACTACCTCGTCCAGGGCTGCATCCTCATGATCGGTCTTACATACGTGGCCGTAAACTTCCTCACCGATTTTCTCTACTCGCTGGCGAATCCGCGTATTCGTCAGTAGCATTTCCAAAGTCCCGACCCTGAGCTTGTCGAAGGGGAGGGATCCCTATAGCGACGACACTTTTGTGGCAAACGAATCGAACCATCCCGACTCCCTCGCGAATACACCCGGAAAGCTGCGTTGATCCTTATTCGTGTTCATTCGCGTTGATTCGCGGCCAGCCTTTTTAAAGCGCGATTTCCAGAATCTCCGCGCTCACTTTCCCGTCCACAATCTCCAGCTTTCCCACGCTGATCGGCAGCTTGAACCTTCTCGGCCCCGCGCTTCCCGGATTGAAATACAGCACGCCGTCTTTCACTTCCTGCTTCGGATTGTGGGAGTGCCCGCTGATCACTGCCGCAAATCCGGCAGCTTTTGGATTTAGATCAATTGCGTTTACATCATGAATGACATAAAGAAAGACTCCACCCAGTTCGACCACTTCCGTCTCCGCGAACCGTCGCGCCCACGCCTGCGTGTCCACGTTGCCGCGAATCCCCGTCACCGGCGCAATCTTTTCCAACTCGCCAACAATTTCCGGTGCGCCGATATCGCCCGCATGAATGATGTGTTCGGACCCACGCAGCAACTCGACAGCTTCAGGGCGAAGAAGCCCATGCGTATCCGAGATGATTCCAATCCTCATCAGCGTTAATCTGCGTAAATCTGCGGCGAAGGGTTTCGCTACGACATTGTTACTTTACCGTGCTGCGGTAGCTTCTTTTCAGGCACATTTCTTTTTGGGTTCTCCGTGTCTCCGTGCCTCCGTGGTAAAGATTCACAATCCCGCTTCTATCCGCGACCTCGGGTCCATATAATCCCGCAGCGCATCGCCAATAAAATTAAATGACAACACTGCCAGCATCACAGCCAGAGCAGGGAAGAGCACGAGATGCGGCGCGTCAAAAAGATGTGCGCGGCCGTCGTTGAGCATCGATCCCCAGCTTGCCGTCGGCGGCGGAACCCCCAGCCCCAGAAAGCTCATGGTCGCTTCCGCTAGCACAGCTCCGGCCATTCCTATTGCGGCCTGCACAATCAACGGCTGGATAATGTTGGGCAGGATGTGCCGCGTAACAATACGCCAGTCGCTCGCACCCAGCGCCCGCGCCGCTTCCACAAATTCTTTTTCTTTCACCGCCAGCACCTGCGCACGAACGAGACGGGCGTAGCCAACCCAGCCACCGATGCAGAGAGCCAGGATCAGGTTGAAGATTCCCGGCCCCAGAAAAGCCACAAACGCAATCGCCAGCAGAATTCCCGGGAAGGAGAGAAATGCATTCATTACTATGACGTTGAAAAACTTGTCGGCCCATCCGCCGTAATAACCGGCAGTGGAACCCAGCATCAACCCCAACAGCAGCGATCCGGCCACTACGCTGCTGCCCACCAGCATGGAGATGCGCGCTCCGTAAATCACGCGCGAGAAAATATCCCGGCCCAGTTCGTCGGTGCCGAACCAGTGTGAGCCGCTCGGAGGCTGGAGTCGTGAAGGCAGATCGATGTTGCTGGGATTCTGTGGCGCGATCCACGGCGCGAACAGCGCAAACACCACGAACACCGCCACCAGCACCATGCCACTCGACGCGAGCACGTTGCGCCGTCCCAATGTCGCCGCGGTGTTCCAGCTTGAAGAGATCGCCATGCCCAATCCATCCTAACCTAACCGGCGCTGGCACCTGAACGTTTACTGCGGATGCATTCCGTTCAGGTCAAATTTTCCCAGGTATATGGGCGACGAAGTGGCCGGCTGCGGCTTTATCGTGTCGATGGGATAGGGCGAATCAGGCGAGGTTGGGAATCCCCATATATTTCCCGTAGTCAGATCGACCACAATTTTCCCTTGCGTCTTTTGTGTCCGATCTGGCGAAAGTAGCATCTTGATTCCCGGCTCAATATAAAGATGGTCCTGCGCCGATTGCGCCTGCGCGACTTCCGGTGTAAATAGCGGTCGTAACGCCAGTACTCCCAGAAATATGGTCACCAGCGCCAGAACGGTTCGATCAAAAAGGCTCAGCTTCATGGCTGTCTCCTCGTAATTTGATAGATCGTGAGAGTTGTGGAAAGTTGCGCCTTGTTTAGCAGAAAGGGTTAGGGCGTGACGGTCTGCCGCACCAGCTTCTTTAGTGCGCGAATGAAAGTCTCATTCTGTTCCGGCGTTCCAATACTCACGCGTATCGCATTGGGCGCGCCCCACGGCACCAGCGAGCGGACGATCACACCTTCAGCCTGCATGCGTTTGGTAAAGGCAGCGGCGTCTTCGTCCACCATAAAGTGGATAAAGTTCGCGCTCGTCGGTATGGCCTTGATTCCAAGCCCTTTGAAGCGCTCCATCAGCCACGCCGCGCCCGCCGCATTGTTTTCCACAGTCTTGCGGATGTGGTTCACGTCGCGGATCGCCGCCAGTCCCGCCGCTTCCGCAACCACAGAGACGGAAAATGAATTCCGTACGCGCGCGAAATACCGCAACAGTTCCGGATTCCCGCATGCGTATCCCAGCCGAACGCCGGCCAGGCCGTGCGCTTTTGAAAACGTGCGCAGTACCAGCACGTTCGCTCTGCCGGCGCGTACATAATCAAATGATCGCGAATACGTGATGCCGCGCTGCTCTGCAAAATGCTCGGCAAAATCGGAATACGCTTCATCCAGAATCACCAGCACGTCTTCCGGGACTCGCTTGAGAAAAGCTTCGGTCGCGTCCGCGTCAAACATCGTGCCGGTAGGATTGTTTGGGTTCGCCAGGATCACAACACGCGTCTGTTCGTCGATGGCTGCCGAAATCGCATCCAGATCATATGTGTCATTGCGCATGGGAACTTCAATAAATCGCGCGCCTATACTGCGGGTGATCACCGGATAGCTGATAAACGAACGTTCGCTGCTGATACAGTTCGTACCCGGCACAAGCAGGGTTCGGGCGACGACATCCAGAATCCCCAGCGAGCCGTCGGCAATAAAAATCTGCTCCGCCGCCAGTTGATGGCGCTCCGCCAGCGCTTCCCGCAACTCACTGGCATCGTTGTCAGGATAAAGATTCACCTCGGCGGCCGCTTCTCGAATTGCCGCCAGCGCCAGCGGTGACGGTCCGAATGGATTTTCATTCGACGCCAGCTTGATCATCGCAATGCCGGATTCACGCTCCGCCTGCCGCATAGGTTTGCCCGGCACGTAGCCGACCAGGGCGCGTATGTGTTCCGGAATTTGATCGAGGACAGTTTTTTTCATCGCAGAAGAAGGGATAACAGAAGTTTGTATCACAAGCAGAGTTGCTTCGCTATCTCCGCAAGTTGAGTTTAGTGTCACATCAGGGTTGTGAAGGTCTCTACCGGCTTGGTTTTCGTTCCCGCCGGTGTTCACTGCGCCGGGCGCTGGCTCTGCTTCGCGATGGCGGCTTGCGTTCAGGCGTCTGCTTTTTATCACCTCGTCCCGCGCGTTTGAGGCCTGCAATTTCTCCCGGCTTTAATTCACGAAACTGGCCTGGCTCAACATCCAGCGTGAGCGGACCATAGCGCACGCGTTTGATCTTTTCCACGTGATGGCCAATCTCCTCAAACATGCGCCGTATCTGCCGGTTCTTGCCCTCAATTAAAGTCACTTCATACCAGGGATTGTCGGCGTCTTTCGCCAGGCGGATTTGCGCCGGCGCAGTGTGGATTGCTGCCAGGTGCCGCGGCCCAGGCTTTGCGCCGATCTTGATTCCGCGCCGCAGTTTTTCGATTCCTTCTTCCTTGGCGCGTCCCGCAATCTTTACCAGATAAGTTTTGGGCACGTGCGACGAAGCATGCGTGAGCTTGGCGGCAAGCTCTCCGTCATTGGTCAGCAGCAGCAGCCCTTCACTCGCCCAGTCGAGCCTTCCCACGGGATAAATGCGCGCGCCCACTCCTTTGATCAAGTCCATCACAGTGGGCCGACGCTCCGGATCAGTCACCGTGGTCACGTAGCCTTTGGGTTTGTTCAGCAGCAGATAGACATGGCGTTCTGCTCCCTGCAAAAGCTTGCCGTCAACTTTGATGTGGTCTTTTTGAAGATCGGCCTTGCTGCCCAGCTCTGTTATCGTCTGGCCATTCACACTCACGCGGCCTTGCGTGATCAGTTCTTCTGCTTTGCGGCGCGAAGTGACGCCCGCGGCGGCAATGATCTTCTGTAAACGCTCTGGAGGCATTTTCAGCCGCCTGTGCTTTCAGAGGCAATCTGGTCTGCCACCTGTTCGTCAGCCTTGTTGTGCTCCGGGTCAGATGAAACGGTTGGCTCGGTCACATTCTGCGGCACCTCGGCTTTATCTTCTTCCAGTTGTTCAACGCCGCCATCTTCACCGGGCGTGCCGGTCGCGTCCGCCACGGCAACAGGGCCGTCACCGGAATCAAAGAGTTCATCCTGGAGCTCGCCCGCTGCCAGCTTTTCAAATTCTTCCAGGCTGGGCAATTCGCTCAGGTCGCGCAGGCCAAAGCGCATCAGGAAGTCTTTGGTCGTTTTGTACAGCATCGG
>JBAVUZ010000722.1:0-4276 GCA_049697035.1 Candidatus Angelobacter sp.
AAACACTTTGTATCAAGCGATGGATGCTCCGAAAGAGGATGCTGGGTCCTCGAAACCCAGTGTTCATCAACCTTTTAGAGCATCCTTTCTTTCTTGGCTAGAGATTTCGTGAATAATCCAGGCTAGCCGAATATAACGGCATCCATTTCCAGCCACTTCTTAGCCGCTGCGATTTTGAGACTGCCATATCACACTGGATTTCACAGCTTGGGATTGACCTGTTGGTGGCCGGCACCCATGGACGGCGCGGCGTGCAACGGCTTCTGCTCGGCTCGACCTCTGAAATGGTCCTGCACAATGCGCCTTGCCCTGTTCTCACGGTCGGCCCCAATGTTGAAGTGCCGCGCCTCTTCAGTCTCAACCTGCAAAACATAGTGTTTGCCACAGATCTGGGCGAACAATCACAGCAGGTTCTTGGATTCGCTCTTTCACTGGCCCGGGAAAAATGCGCCCGCCTGATGCTTCTGCATGTGCTGCCTGAGGAATCACGCGACTATCCGGACCGCTTGAGGGTCTTGAGCTTCGTCTTGAATGAGGCGGAACGATTGCTGCCCACCCAAGCGCACAGCTGGTGCAGGCCGGAGTTTGCCGTGGATGCAGGCCCTACGGCTGAACGGATCGTAAGCCACGCGCAGAACGAGCACGCTGACCTGATCGTGATGGGCCGCGGGCGCAGTGAAAACTTCAGTCTGAGAGGCAGCCCTGACGTGACGCATAAAGTCATCTGCGGGGCGCCCTGCCCCGTGCTTTCCGTGCCCGAGGCCTGGCCGCGCTAAAGTGCGCAGTCCGGCTAGGGTGATCTACATCACAGCCGCGATGTGGCCCACGATTGCAAACTATAAAGGAAGATTTGAGATGAGAGGCGGAATGACGGAATGGAAACCAGCGCGAAACGGCCTGCTTCTACAGACGTTGGAAAGCGCGCTGGCTTTCTTCGGTACGGAAGGGGTTAAAAGGCCCTTCCGCAGCGAATGCCATATTTTTCTGCACCTGCGGGGTTCCGGGATCCCGCAGGCGGTCCTGCCGGTAACTTCATTCCGTCCGCTGCGCATGGCAACAGGATTGCCGGCGTGCAGCAGGAGAACACTCAAGGGGAACCTGACGGTCGCGAAAGCGAATGAGCCCAGTGCTCCGGTCCAGCAAACACTGCAACTTTGAAAAAGGAGTTTTTTATGTCAACTATGCATGCTCTGCCAGTCGTCAATAAGATTTCATTCAAGAATATTTTATTTCTTACCGATTTCACTGAATCCTCACAGGGCGCCATGGCGTATGCCCTGGGATTTGCAAATCATTTTGGCGCGCAGGTTTATCCCGCGCATGCCTGCGATCCAATCATCCTTACCGAAACGGCAGCGCCGAACATTCTGGATGAAGTGGAAGAAAATAGCCGTCGCCGCCTGAACGCGCTGGCCAAGCAAAACAATTTCAACGGCACACCGCTGTTCGCCCGCGGCCCAGTGGCAGAAGCGGTCCCAAAGTGGATTGTCGAGCACGGAATCGACCTGATCGTGATGGGCACGCACGGCCGCCATGGCTTGAAGCATCTGTTGATGGGCTCGGTTGCCGAAGCCATCTTCCGCAACTCCACATGCCCGGTGCTTACAGTAGGCCCGCACGTTACAGTAAGGCCTTCGCATGATTTCAAAGCGGAAAATATTCTTTTCCCCACGGACCTGGGCGCGCACGCGGAATTCGCGACGCAATATGCGCTCTCCATTGCGCAGGAAAGCCGCGCACTAGTGACCGTTATGCACGTGGTTTCACTGGACGACGCTTTCCAGCGCGACCGCACAGAGCTGGTTGCGGATTCCTATAAGAAGCTGGAAAAGCTGGTGCCGGCGGAAGCAAAGAAGTGGTGCAAGCCTGAAATGGTGGTTGAAGTAGGCGATACGGTGAAAGAACTGCTGGGCTTTGCGGAGACGGAACGGCCGGACATGATCGTCCTTGGACTGCCGGCGGGAAAGAAATTTAACGGCGGATTCCACTCGAGCGTTACCTATAACCTGGTTGCCGGAGCACCGTGCCCGGTGCTGACAGTGCGTGACGTTCTAAACGATTAAGTGGTCGCACGACGAAGCAGGGCAGGCAAAAGATCCTGGCAAATGATTCGCTGGAGCACGATGTCAGGAACCAACAGAGAGCAGCGCTTACGGACGCTGCTTTCGTGCGTAAGAAACAAATTTGTTTTACACGGACGTGTTGGGCCCGGCTTAGCTTGCCGCTTCAGGATGCTTCTTTAAATACGCCTTCACGAACGGGCACACCGGAACAACCTTAAGCTGATTGAAGTGGGCATAGTCCAGCGCAGCGCGAATCAGCTGATTTCCCAGCCCGCGTCCTCTTGAAGCTTGCGGGACCTCAGTATGGATGAGGGTGATGCTGTGATCTGTGCGGCAGTATTGCAGCAGCGCTTTCTCATTCCCCAGCGCGATCTCAAACTGGCCCTTGGCTTCATTGTGCGTAACGGAATTGCTATCCATGAGGCTCGCTCCGTCATTTCTTTAGCCGATTCTACGCCTGCGCCGTACACCGCAACAGGTTGTTCTTTGAGACGCCTGAATCCGATTTCCCGCATTACTCAGCTTACGATCACGTCCCTTGTTCCAGCTGTCCGCCGGGCTCCGTCACAACATCTCTGACCGGCCACGACCCTGTAAGGCATGCCAGCAGATAAATCCCGCCGACAATCGCGAACCCTTGCGCCAGGCCGCGGGTGTTCGACACAGTGCCCACGGTAAAGGAGAAGACAAGTTGCATCAGCGTTCCCAGAAAGTAAAAAGTGTTCTGCACGCGTCCCATGAAGTGCCTGGGGACCAGCTCCATTATGGTGCTGGTAATGGCAACGCCTCCCAGCGCGCGACAACATCCCATAAGGCAATAAACCGCCGCGCACACAACCAAAGCCTTGCCCACCGTGAGTGACGCGGAGACAACAAGCGCACCCTGGATGTGTGACCCAAGGAACGGCAATGAGATCAGCGAAAGTCCAAGCAACGCCATGGAAATTCCTACGGCTCGGCGATGGCCAGTGCCGCGTATGAGCGCGGGAGTATAAATCGCGCTCATAAACGCGCCAATGGCCCAGCCGGCATTCAACCATCCGTAGCCCACTGCTCCGGATTTCAAAATGCGGTCGCTGAAGGGCGCGGTGATCACGCCCTGCGTGAGCATTCCGCCGATGAACAACGCCCAGGCAATGCCCAGCAGCAGCAATCGCGGACGCAGCTTGATATAGGCGATGCCTTCTTTCAACTCATGAACAAACTTGGCCACGGCGCTATCATGCACAATGGTTTCGCCGATTACGGCCACGGTATGCTTGCCCTTGCGCACGAACAGATAACAGGTGAAGGAAAGGACGTAACTGGCGAAATCGATAAACAGCACGCCGTGCAGACCAATCTTGTTGTAAACAAATCCAACGACCGCGCCGGCCACCAGCCATCCGCCTTGCACGCCCGCCAGCAGAAAACTGTTGGAATGGACAAAGTGCGAGTCCGGCGTAAGCTCCTGAACAAGTGCGGTGATGGTGGGCCAGAACATCCAGAAGCCCGCCGCGACAATGACGGACATCAAATAAACTTCCCACAGCGCGGCTACGCCGCGATACGCCATGATGGCCACGCACAAGATCACCAGGCCGCGAACGGCATCCAGTACCATCAGCAAGCGGCGGCGGTCTTCACGGTCAATCACTACGCCGGTAAACGGCAGCATCATGAGCGCGGGGATGGTTTGCAGCATGAGCAGAGTTCCCAGCGCCATTTCCGAATGCGTTTTTTGCAGCACAAACCAGGTCACGCCTGCGGAGTTCATGCCGCTGCCGACCATGGAGATCAGGTTCGCGGCAAAAATCAGCCGCATTCCGCGATGCTGGAGAATGTTACGCACGTCTACTCACTTTAGCATCCCGGAAAGCGCGCAAACGCCTTGCTCTGCCGCCCGCGGCCTGCAATAATTCCGCCAATGCCGGGCCGCCCCTTACGTGTGGTCTCCATCATCGCGATTTCCGCCGCTGCGTTTGTTGCCGGCGCTTCCATGCGTGAAGCGGTAAAGCCTTTCTCCGTTTATCACGATGGCGATGACCTTATTTTCACACCTGAAGCCGCGGGCCATCATCGGCTGGCCAACGTTGGCCCGTGGACTCTGGGCGAGCGCGTGGCGGAAGACAAACCTGTGGACAAGCGGCTGAACCTTTATTTTGTTGCGCCCGGAATGCAATATCGCGCACAGGGAAAATCCGAATACGACCATAACCTGGTGATCAACAAAT
>JBAVUZ010000723.1:0-15726 GCA_049697035.1 Candidatus Angelobacter sp.
CGGTTAGGGTTATGCTGCTCGATACCCTGTGCATTTGGTTTGATTTTTTGGAGAATAAATTCTGTCACCATTTAGAATGCCCTCAATGTCCTCTATGCCCTCGAACCACATCCACACCATGATGGACTACCCGCTCACGCTCACGGCATTGCTGGAGCGTGCCGGGCGATACGCCACCAACGTGGAAATTGTTTCGCGGCTGCCGAACCGCTCCATGCATCGCACCACCTGGGGAAAGTTGCACCAACGCGCGCTGCGACTGGCCGAATGCCCGCAATCACTGGGCCTGAAGAAAGGCGAGCGCGTGGCCACGCTCATGTGGAACCATTACGCGCATCTGGAAAGCTACTTTGGGATTCCGGCAGCTGGCGGCGTGCTGCACCCGCTAAACCTGCGGCTGCATCCCGATGAAATTGCCTGGATCGCAAACCACGCGCAGGACCGTTTCCTGATCGTGGATGACGTTCTGTTGCCGGTGCTGGAAAAGTTTGTGGGCAAGGTAAAGTTTGAGCGCATCTTTGTGGTGCGCCATCCGGGCGAGGCAGTGCAGCATGGCTATATCGATTATGAAGACTGGCTGAAGCGCGCCACCGGTAACTTTAAGCCACCCGCCCTTAGCGAAAATGACGGCGCAAGCATGTGTTATACGTCCGGGACCACGGGCAATCCCAAGGGCGTGCTTTATTCGCATCGCTCGCAGGTGTTGCACAGCATGTCACAGGCCATGGCGGATTCATGCGCGTTCTCACAGCATGACACCGTGCTGCTGGCTTCGCCCATGTTCCACGCCAATGGCTGGGGATTTTCTTACACTGCGGCGATGGTCGGCGCAAAGTACGTGCTGCCAGGTCCGCATCTGGATGCGGAGGGCCTACTCGAGTTAATTGAGCGCGAAGGCGTGACGATCACCTGCGCGGTCCCGACGGTTTGGCTGGGCGTGCTGCAAACGCTGGAAAAGCGCGTGAACTGGAAGCCGGCGCGCGAGGTCCGCATTCTATGCGGAGGAACCGCGCCGCCGGAAAGTCTGATTCGCAACCTTGATCTTTACGGCTTCCACATCATTCATTCCTGGGGCATGACGGAAACTTCTCCGCAGGCCACGGCATCACGTTTGCCGCCGGCCGCGCTGCAACTGCCGCAAGATCAGCAATACGCCATGCGATCCAAGCAGGGATGGCCGCTGCCGTTTGTTGATGTCCGCATTCGCAATGAAAAAGGTGACACTCCGTGTGACGGCCAGACGATGGGAGAACTGGAAGTCCGCGGGCCGTGGGTTGCCGGAAGCTATTACAACGCGCCGGAAACAAGCGATCGCTGGACCGCGGATGGATGGTTCCGCACCGGCGACGTTGCCACCATGGACCCTGATGGTTGCATCAAGCTGGTGGACCGCAGCAAGGACCTGGTGAAATCCGGCGGCGAGTGGATCAGCTCGGTTGATCTGGAGAACACGCTGATGAGCCATCCCGCGGTGCGCGAAGCGGGCGTGGTTGCGATACAGCATCCTAAATGGCAGGAGCGTCCGCTGGCTGTGATTGCATTGAAAGATGGCATGCAGGTGTCGGCGGACGAGCTGCGAACGTTCTTGGGCTCTAAGTTCGCCAAGTGGCAGATGCCGGACGATTTTGTCTTCGTCCACGACCTGCCGCATACGTCGACGGGAAAGTTGTTGAAAACTGCGCTAAGGAAACAATATGCGGAGTGGGAGTGGCAGGAGTAGAAGAGACCAATCTCATCACGGACTATGGAAAATCTGTCAGCATTCTGTGGGCGCTGGACACGGGACATCCCAACTGGAAAGTTTTGATTGCCACTGCGCACGATTCCTTGACTGCAGCGTCGGCTATGTTAAATATCCTTAACCCTTTCTCTCAGTTTGTGGTGGCACGAAATAAATCGGTACTTAACCCTGCAGGCAGACACATCTCTGTCCAGAGCTGCTGCATCTTTGCATATAACAGCGTCTCTATCCCCTGGAGAAGCGCCATAGAAAGCGAAGGATTCGCAGTTCCTCGCGGACTCTCGCGTATTGGAAAGGGTAACGGGCCATGAAAGCTGCTGTTAATTCCACGTTTGACATCATTTCCCAAATTTCTTCTTCTCTGCCGTCTCTTCGTCGTCAAAAGATCGCGATCATGATTGCCGCTGCGGCAGCCGTGCTGGCCGTGGCTGGTTGTGGAGGCGTAAACGCAGCTTCTCCATCGCCATCGCCAACTCCAAGCAATGGACCTTCACCCACACCCACGCCGACGCCCACAGCCAGCTCCGTAAATGTTCCGACCTGGCACATGGACAACGGCCGTTCAGGCCTAAACAGCAATGAAATTCAGCTCACGCCCGCCAATGTGAATGCATCGAGCTTCGGCAAACTATTTTCTTATCGTGTGGATGGCTATGCCTATGCGCAACCACTGTATATCTCAAATCTGCGCATCAGCGGCGCCAGCCATAACGTTGTTTTCGTGGCCACGGAAATGGCCAGCGTTTACGCCTTTGACGCAGATAACTTCGGCGATGGCAGTCCTCTGTGGAAGACTTCGTTGCTCCAAGCAGGCGAAATTCCGCAGCCCGGCGGCAATCCCAAGCCAGCACAGGGACTGACTTCGACTCCTGTGATCGATACGGGATCCGGCACCATGTATCTGGTGACCGCGCAGGTAGCCAGCGGTGTTTCCTCTTTCCACTTGCACGCCATCGATATCACCACCGGGCAGGAACGTGCAGGAAGTCCGGTGACGATCCACGCTTCCGTTCCCGGAACAAACTCGGAATCCGTGAATGGAGTCATCACGCTGACTAACTCTTGTCTTCAGCGGACGGCGCTCTTGCTCTCCCGCGGTACGCTGTTTTTCGGCTTCTCGTCCTGTCCCACGGGCTGGTTGCTCTCGTATGACGCGGCATCTCTCAAACAGAACGCGGTGCTCAACATGAGTCCGAATGTTGATGGCTACGGCCAATTCGGAGGCGCTGGCGGCGTTTGGATGGGAGGCGGAGGCCCTGCCGCCGACGATCAAGGTAACGTTTACGTTTCCACCGGCAATGGCTTCTATGACAACGGGCCTGAGTGGGGCGATACGATCCTGAAAGTTGATTCGCAGCTTCATATCAATGACCACTTCACGCCTTTCGACTGGTCATTCCTTCAGTGCCGTGACCTGGATGTTTCTGCGGGCGGCATCATGCTCGTTCCCGGCCAATCGCAACTGGTGGCCGGCGGCAAAGCTGGAAAGATGTACCTGATAAATTTGGCGAATATGGGACAGATGCAACCCAACGATGCAGGCGCCGCTCAGACACTCTTCTTCAGTCCCGGCGCCACTTCACAGACCTGCGTCACCAACAAGGGCGAAACCGTGACCGGCGATAGGGGCACGACCAGCTTCTATGGCACCGCCGCGTGGTTCAACGGCTCAGTATTTGCCGGCAACGATCCTGGCCCCGTAAAGCAATTTACTCTGAGCTCCGGACATCTCACCGTCGGCGGCGCAACAGCTGAACAGATTTCTCCGTTCAGCTACGGGACCACGCCTTTTGTGTCATCGAATGGGACATCTAACGGCATTGTTTGGGTGCTCGACCATGGCCATCCCATTCAGGATCCCATCGCTTCCTCGCCTGCACCTGCGATTCTGCGCGCTTATGACGCTGCCAACATCACGCACCTGCTCTACTCAAGTGCGCAAAACCCAGCGGATACGCCCGGCTTCGGCATCAAGTTCACAGAGGCCATCGTAGCCAATGGAAAAGTCTTTTTTGCAACAGCGCATGATTCACTAAGCGTAGCTTCGCCGCAAGGTGAACTCGATATCTACGGGCTGAAACACTAATTTAAAACAAAGCTCCGCCTCCGCCTGGGCCCGTGGCAACGCGTGCCCATTTTTTCTGAAATTTGGAGCGCCAGCGAGAGATCACTATACTTTGCTGGTGGAGAGAATTGGCCACAGTTGCTCGAATCAATGCGGCCAGATTCCTTGCACTCCTTTCCCTTCTTGTGCTCTTTTTCCCTCTCTCCGTGTCTCCGTGCCTCCTGAAGATTTCCTCGATCTGCGCTCATCAGCATAAATATGCGGTAAAACTCTTGCCTGAATTTTGGCAATCTCTTCCGGTTGGCTACACTGGTTATTACTGAATGAAACCTGTCATCGCAAAATTTCTTACCTCCGCCGCGGATCCCAAATTCTTTCCCCCTGAAGGTCCGCCGGAATTCGCCTTTCTGGGACGCTCCAACGTCGGCAAATCCAGCCTGATCAATTCCCTACTGGGCCGGAGAGTGGCGCACGTGAGCTCCACTCCGGGACGCACGCGCACCATCAATTTCATCGGGATTTACGCCAAGGCCAGTCAGCCGCATCCGGAAAGCCTACTGGTTGATCTGCCCGGCTATGGCTATGCCAAGCTCTCAAAAGAAATCTCCGCTGAGTGGCCCAAGTTCATTGAGCCATATCTACAGGAACGTGAGGCGCTGGCGCTGTCTATCGTTTTGATTGACTCCAATATTCCCGCGCAGCCGCCGGACCGCCAGTTGATCGACTTCCTGCGCAGCGCGGGGCGCGATTTTCTGGTCGTCGCCACCAAGGCAGACAAACTTTCCGGCAACAAGCTGCGTGGGGCGCTGGCGGCCCTGGCCCGCGATCATGGTATTGACACTCTGCTTTCCTATTCCTCCAAAACCGGCGATGGACGCGCCGAGCTGTGGCGCGAAATCAGGTCTCGCATCGACCACAAGGCGGATCACTAACCCATGGACCCATTCGCCCGGAAAATGGTTTACGGCTCATTTGTTTATGGCGGCATGATGCTGGTAATGTTTGCCGTGCTCACAGTTGTCTACCTGCACACTCGACCGCGCTGCTCTGATCGTGTTGTGGCGGAATCAACCGATGCGGCTGGTCAATGGACCGCTACCGTGATGGAGCGGCGTTGCGGCGATGAAACGCCATTCTTTGCCCATGTGAATCTTCGCGCTGCGGGAAAGGACTTGCACGCAGGCTTTTTCTCCGGCTCGGCGACAGAAGGCGAAATCTTTGTCGTGGAACAGGACGCCGCGAGCTCACGTATCTCGCTGCATTGGATATCGCCTATGGCGCTGAACATCACGTGCCCGCGCTGCATCCCCAGTCTGTTGAGAAAGCATGATGGACGCTGGGGCAATGTGATTATTAATTACGATCTCCCACTACGGTAGTAATGAGCGCTCCATGTCTGCTTGCATTGACAAAGCATCGCTGCGTCTGGCACTTCGGTCTCCTTTACCGAGTACCAAGTACTAAATACCAATTACCTCCCTCACTGTCCTCCTGCCCTGCTTGCGCCTGCATGCTGCTGCAACCACTGCTCCAACTCCGTCTGCAATCGCGGACGCCGCTTCACGCATCCTTCAATATCTTCTCGCGACTGCTTCAGCGCCCGCTCCGCGGAAGGGACTTTGTGTTCGCTGAAGAACTGCTGCACGTCGTCATTCATCTCGGCGCTGCAGAATTTCCTTGTCGAGCTCACAATCTCCGTCCCGCTCGACATTGTGATTTTCTTCTCCACAGCCGGCCAATGCGTCTTTATCCAGTCCCACCCTGTTTTCTGATTGTCGGAGTTGATCAGCACTCTGGATATCAGGCCCGCCGCATCCTGATTGCGTACTTCGTCGGACACGGCAAGCTCCATCACCTTCTCCACAATTTTGGGATCGCGAAATTCAGCCAGCGCTCCGCCCACGTTGTAAAACTGCTCAGGCGACCGCATCCGGCCCATCGCGTTCACATACTGCTGGAACAGCTCTTCATTACCGGACCGCGCTGCCACTCCAAGCACGTCCTTGGCAATGCTCGGGTCCACGGAGTTCGGGTCTTTCAGGTATTGCTGCGCCAGGCTGGTGGCCTGCCGGATCGTCTCCGGGTCTTCCCCAATCATGCCAACAATATGAATCAGATTCCCGCGCAGAGTATGTACTTCGGCGCTTTCATTCGCAGCCGGCGTCCAGCCAATCTTCGCCATCATTGGCCCAAAGTTAGAGCGTACCCAGGTACGGAATGGTTCCGTATCGGCGCCGGTTAACACGTAGCTGTTCACATAATCCAGCGTCGGCAAATAACTTTCCACGATCTCGTGCTGCGCGTCCCCATTCATGGCTGAAATTAAATCCAGATACGTTGCCATGCTTTGCTGTCCAGAGCCGACGAGCGCGGCCTGGTCACGCAGAAGTGAAATGCGCTCCGCAGTCGTCAATTCCGTGCTGGCTACAGCAATCAGCTTCTGCAAATCCGCCTTGTCATATTGCGTTCGGTAATAACCTGCGGCGCTGCTATTCACAAAAACCCACGGTGAGCATCCCGCAAGCGGAAGCGTTTGCTCTTTCTCGCTCAGGATCTGGCAAAACGGTTTTGCGGCTCCTGACTTTACGCACAGCGGCGCCATCCATATTTGGTCGTTTTTAGGCGCGTCCGCTGGATTGGCCCAGAAGCGCTGTTGTGACACGGTTACCTGCGTGGTTGGATTCGGTTTGATGGGCCCGCGCCGCCGGGAGCGCTTTCCCTTGCGCACTACAGGCGCTTTCTGGGCCGGCGGATTCAGGCACGCCGACTTCACCGTCAATAGCGGCTCGCCCGCCTGGTCCACAAATGTCGGCATGATCTTGTCCACGGGACGCCCGGACGCGGCGCTCAGCGCGCTCCAGAAATCTTCCGCCGTGGCATTTCCATAAAGAAACCTGCGCAGGTACACGTTCACTCCGCGACGGAAAACATCCGGGCTGACATAAGCCTCTACCATGCGCAGCACCGCTCCGGCCTTCTCATAAGAAATCGGATCGAACAATTCATTGATCTCTTCCGGCGTTTCAGCCTTGGCGCGGATTGGGTGTGTGTTTACCAGCGCATCCAGCGTAAGGGCCGTGTCCGTGGCCTGCACCGCATCCAGCATTGCATTCCACTCCGGATGCAGCGCCTGAGATGGCTTGAGCGCCATCCACGTGGCGAATCCTTCGTTCAGCCATACGTTGTCCCACCACTTCATCGTCACCAGATCACCGAACCACTGGTGCGCCATCTCATGCGCCAGGACTTCAAACACTGCCTGGTGCGAATCCACGGAAGAATTTTTATCGTCGATGAAAAGCAGCGACTCACGATAGAAAATTGCTGCAGTATTTTCCATCGCGCCCGCTTCAAAATCCGGCAGACCTAGAATGTCCAGCTTCCCAAACGGGTACGGGATGCCGTAATACTGGTTGTAAAATTTCAGGATCTCAGTGGCATAGCGAAGCGCGGCGGCGCTTAGCGGCTTCTTGTCCGGCGTGCCACACACTCGGATGGGAATGTTATCGGCCGAGCCTTCTACACACTCAAAATCGCCCACCGCCATCGCCACCAGATATGTGGACATCTTGGGCGTCGTGGCGAACTTAATTGTGTGTTTTCCTTCTCCCGGCCCAGGCGTGTCAGAAGCTATAACGCTGTTCGAAATCGCTGTATCGCCTGTATTCACAATCAACGTAATGTCGAATGTCGCTTTGTATGCCGGCTCATCCAGGGACGGAAAAGCGCGGCGCGCGTCCGTATTTTCAAATTGAGTCGTCGCGTAGTTTCTTGTCTTGGTGCGCGCCAGATAAAATCCGCGCAGCTTATCGTTCAAAATCCCGGTGTATTTAATGTGGATAGTCGCCGGACCCGGTTCCAGAGAATCGGCAACCGTCAGGGTGACCTGTTCTTTTTCCGGAGCGAAGCTCCATTTCGCCACCTGCGTCTTGTTCTCCTGGATAATCGTAGCTTCCTGAAATTCCAGTTCGGCAGAGTTCAGCGTGAACTCATTGCCCGCTTTGTTTACTTCCACATCGAGCGTTTCGTCGCCGCTGAAGACAGCTTTCTGCAGGTCCGGCGTAAAGGACAGAGCATAGTGCTTTGCGCTTAAACCGTAGGGCAGCCGCTGAGCGCCAGCCAGCAGTGGCAGAAAAATAAAAATCATCCAGACAGACTTTTTCAATAAGAGCATTTTTCCCTCAATAACTTTGGCTTACATGTGCCTGCTTGCTTCTCTTCATTGTGAAGGCATCTTGCACGGATGGCGTGTAATTGCTGGTACTTTCTTTCCTTTAATCACGGTCGCGCACAGGCTGGGCTTATACGCCTTGCCGTCCCAGTCATAAACAGTGGTTTCCATTTTTGATGAACTGATTTCAAACTGCCCTGTCAGTGAAGGCATTCCTTGCTTCACGATCTTCATAGGATGAAGCGAGGCGTATTTCTCGTGCAGCGCCAGCTTGTACCCTTCTCCGCTTCTGAGATAAACCAGCGCGTCGCAATTCGTGCTCTGGCAGTGGCATGCGCCCTGTACCTCGACAATCGTTCCCACGTCGCGGCCACCGGAGCGAATCGGCAGCGTCTCCATCGTTGGATCGATGGGGCTCGCATCTCCAGCCGCGGTACACGCAGCGTCCTTGAGCACAGACGCCTTCAAGTCAGGCGATAAACTCTCTTGCTGCGCTACACCAACCATCATCAATCCACTGATCAAGATAAAAGCGAATAAAGCAGTTAATTTCATGATCCTGAGATATTCCTTATATAGGGCTATTAGGGGAAGATACCACACGTCGCCGCGCCAAATCGTTGTTCAAGCAGGTCCGGGGCGTCGGCACACGGCGGAATTTCCGTCCCTGGCAGCCATAACTCACCCTGCGGCCCCACCACGATTGCCGTCTGCGGAAAATCTGTATTGGAGAGAGCGCGCAAAACCGGTAATATTTTTTTGTCAGGATCCAGTTTGGGCCCACCTGGTTTCTCCTGCTTCACGGCGTAGGCCTGTCCGCGAAGAAAAGTTCCAGCCGGCGCCAGATGCGCTTCCAGCACCATGGTCAGGCCATTTTCCGCATTTAAATTAAATGGACCATAAGTAGCGAAATTGCCTAGCGAGTAAGCGATCAGCTTACCTTTGTATAGTTCCATAGCGCGGACCACGTGCGGCCCCGAACCCAGCAGCAGATCAGCGCCTGCATCAATCGCCGCGTGCGTGAACCGGCGGAGATCGCCGCGATCTTCTCCCAGAAAAGTTTCATCGCCTTCCAGCACGTGCTGGTGCGTCGCTCCTTCCGCACCGCCATGAAAGCCGACAATCACCAGGTCGGATTCAGCCTTTGCCGCGCGTATGGTTTCGAGCGATGTATCCAGATCAAGAAAGTTGAAAGCTCCCTGATACGTTGCGAAGGCAATGATGGTAATTTTTCTGCCCTTCACCGTGAGCCGCGCGATGTCGCCAACTTCGCCCGTATGCGCAATCTGTATGGCGTCCAGCACCTGCCGCGAACTGGCGCGGCCTTCCAGGCCAAAATCCATGGCATGATTGTTGGCCAGCCCCATCACGGTGAATCCCGCATCTTTCAGATACCTGCCGTACCGCGTCGGCACACGAAAAGCAAAGCATGTGCCTATTTTCTTTCCGCGACACTTGGCCGAGTCGCCGCCATCCACGATCGGGCCTTCCAGATTTCCGTACACCACGTCGCCGCGCTTAAGAAATGGCGTAACTTCTGTGAGCAGGTCAGCGCCATCATTCGGCGGCAGCGTGGATTCGTCAGGAAAAGTCGTGCCCAGCATCACGTCGCCTACGGCTGTAACAACGATCTCGTCATTTGGGCTGGGGAAATATGCCACGTTATCTGCGCTTGTCTGCGGCACTGACGGCGAAGGCGATGGCTGAAGCGTAGGCGCAGTCGGAACTGACTGGAGCACAGGCGCAGACTGGGATGCTGGCGCCGTTGCTGTCGGCGGTGGAGTGGGATGCACGACAGGCGGTTGCGTTTGCTCTGGGGGTTGAATCATCGCCGCACAGGGATGCGTCGCGCTCAAGGCAATCAAGAATACAGCCCACGCCATCCACGAATAGGTTCGTACCAGGCTACCGGCCCAGCCCATGCCTTTAGGCACGGGTGATCCGAGCAAAAAGTGCCGATTGAAAAAGAAAGTGGGCTTTAGCCCCTGCGAAGATTTGATTTGCATGGATGGCTACCTTATCTGCTGGAGAACAACTACTCCCACTTGCCCAGTCCCGCTATCCTTCCCGCCACCACCATTTCAACACACCGGTCCCACGCAAACCAATAAGCTATTTCCCTGTAGTCCTTCACGTCAAAGATCGCCATGTCCGCGTCTTTCCCCGCTTCCAAGCTGCCTTTTCTGTCTTGCATCCGCAGCGCGCACGCAGCGTTGATCGTCGCCGCGGCGATTGCCTCGGCCGGCGTCATCTTCATGTGGGTACAAGCCAATGACAGCACAAACGGCATGCTCGGCGTGGGTGAAGTGCCGGGATTGTAGTCCGTGGCCAGCGCCACTGGCACACCCGCATCGATCAACCGCCGCGCATCGGGAAACTCTTTGTGGCCGAGAAAATAATTTGCTCCCGGCAGCAGCACAGCCACTGTCTCTCCACCCGCCAGCAGTGAAACATCTTCCGGCTGCACGCAATCCATGTGATCGAGTGACGCGGGCTGATACTCCAGCAGCGGCCCGAGCTTCGCCGCAGTAAACTGGCAGACATGGGCACGCGTCCCCAAACCATGCTTGCGCGCTGCCGCTAATACTTTTTCCGACTGTTCCTGTGTGAACGCGCCGCGGTCGCAGAACACGTCAACATACTTCGCCAGCCTTTTCTTGGCGGCCTGCGGGATCATCTCCTCGCAAACTTTCTTCACATATTCATCCGCTTTGCCCGCATATTCCTGCGGCACCACATGCGCCGCCAGCAGCGTTGGCACGACCTCACCCGGCCATTGCCGCGCCGCATCGCGTATCGCCTCCAGCGACTTGATCTCATCTTCCAGGGTCAAACCATAGCCGGACTTGGCTTCCACCACGCTGGTTCCCTGCTCCAGCATGGCGTTGAACGCGGTCAAGACTCTCTTGCTCAGCTCGCCTCTGCTGGCTCGACGCACTGCGGCAACGCTTGATCGAATCCCGCCGCCCGCCGCCGCAATCTCTTCATAGCCTGCACCGCCGATCCTCTTTTCAAAATCGACCAGACGTGGCTCCGCAAACACCGGATGCGTGTGGCAATCGATCAGCCCCGGAATCACCACCCGTCCGCGGCAATCAAGCTCTATGACTTTTTTGCGATTCGTTCTCAGCCAAAGATCGCGCAATAACTCACGTTGTGAACCAGCGGCAAGAATCTTTCCCCCGCCGCAGAGCACGGCCGCATCTTCTATTAAGCCGATTTCCTGCAGGCCGCATCCGCGCCGCGGCGTATTCTCATCGCGCAAGGTGAGCAACTGGCCGATGTTGGCCAGAAGAAGGTAGGGAGATTGAGTGGATTTTGGCAAAATGTCAGTGGCGCTGCCCTTCGTGTTCCTTCGTGTCCTTTGTGGTTAAAGGGTTCCCTCGCTGCGCTCGGGATAAAGCTAACGCATCGGCACCTTCACGCCACGCTTCTCCGCAAACCGCGCCGCCTCTTCATAACCAGCGTCCACGTGCCGTGCCACGCCGATTCCCGGATCGTTCGTCAGCACGCGCTCGATGCGCTTTGCCATCATCTCCGTGCCATCCGCGACGGTAACCTGCCCGGCGTGCAACGAATAGCCAATGCCCACGCCACCGCCGTTATGGATTGAAACCCAACTGGCGCCGCTGGCGGTGTTGAGCAGCGCGTTCAGCAGCGGCCAATCGGCCACGGCGTCACTGCCGTCTTTCATGCTCTCGGTCTCGCGATATGGCGAAGCCACCGACCCGCAATCCAGATGGTCGCGCCCAATGACGATTGGCGCCTTGATCTTGCCTTTCTTCACCAGGTCATTCATGGCCAGCCCGAACTGTGCGCGTTCGCCATAGCCCAGCCAGCAGATGCGCGCCGGCAGTCCCTGGAACTTGATGCGCTTGCGCGCCAGTTCAATCCAGCGGCTCAGGATGCGGTTCTTGGGGAACATCTCCAGCACCAAATCGTCGGTGACGGCGATGTCAGCCGGATCGCCGGAGAGCGCCACCCATCGGAACGGGCCGCGCCCCTCGCAGAACAGCGGACGAATGTATGCCGGCACAAAGCCGGGAAAATCATAGGCGTCTTTCACACCCTGTTGGAAAGCAAATGTCCGGATGTTGTTGCCGTAATCAAACGTCACGCTGCCCATCTTCTGCAAACGCAGCATGCCCTCAACGTGCCGCGCCATCGCGTCCATTGATTTTTCCAGATACGCCTTGGGATCATTCTTGCGAAGCTCCAATGCCTGCTCCAACGACATGCCGTTGGGTACATAGCCGTTCAGCGGATCATGCGCCGAAGTCTGGTCCGTAAGAATGTCCGGAAGCACGCCGCGCTCGGCCAGCTCCGGAATCACGTCGGCGCAATTCCCCACCAGCCCCACGGAAATCGCTTCTTTTTTGCGCACGGCATTCTTCAGGATGCGCAGCGCCTCATCCAGATTATTAACCATGAAGTCGCAGTAGCCAGTCTTCAGGCGCTTCTTGATGCGCTCAGCATCCACGTCAATTCCTAAGAAGCAGGCGCCCGTCATGGTGGCTGCCAGAGGCTGCGCGCCACCCATGCCACCCATGCCGCCGCTCACGATCAGTTTTCCCGCCAGTTCGCCGCCAAAATGTTTTTCCGCGGCCGCGGCAAATGTCTCAAACGTTCCCTGGATAATCCCCTGCGAACCGATATAAATCCACGAGCCTGCGGTCATCTGCCCATACATCATGAGCCCGGCGCGTTCCAGTTCGTTGAACTTTTCCCAGTTGGACCAGTGGCCCACAAGGTTGGAATTGGCGATGAGCACGCGCGGCGCGTAGTCATGCGTTTTGAAGATTCCCACGGGTTTGCCGGACTGCACCAGGAGCGTCTCATCACTCTCCAGGGACTTCAAAGACGCAAGAATCGCCTCAAGGCATTGCTGGTTTCGGGCGGCTTTGCCTGTGCCGCCGTAGACCACCAGATCGCGCGGACGCTCGCCCACCTCATCGTCCAGGTTGTTCATCAGCATGCGCATGGCGGCCTCCTGCGGCCATGCCTTGCACGTCAGATCGTTTCCACGGGGAGCTTTGAGCGGAGGAAGATGGGTAGCCTGAATTTCAGTATCAACCGGCATACAAAGATGGTAGCAAATATGGGTGTGGTTAAGCTTTGAATCGCCTCCGCCGTTCTTTGACCCGCCTTGAGCTCTGCTTCGGCATCCAACTTTCAGACACCGGGAGGTGCGACGTGGACAGCAGAATTCGCGAAGGCATCGTGGATCGCGGGATTGAGAGAGGTGAATGGGAGATGAGAAATCTTGGCAAGCAGCTTGGCCATGAAGAGTCCGATCAGGAACCACACGCAGGCACAGTGGGCGAACACAATTCGGGACAAATGTCAGCCGGTGCTTCAGATCAGACTGGCACCACTCCAGTCGCGCGTTCTAACGACAAAGGTTCCCCGCAGCATGAAATCAGCAAGGACGATATTCGCAATAGAAAAGTTGATCCAGAGGCTGTGCGGGAGTCATTCAAAGAAGCTGAATTGGATCCGACTACTGAAAGAGAGCCTGAAGAAGACGAGACGGCCGCGTAAATTCATTCTGGATTTGCGGTTAAGTGTCGAAGTCGGCTTGTCTGGCAGAAGCGCTTAGAATTTTATTCGCGAGCGATGGAACGGAGACGGTGGAGCTAGCGACAAAAAAGAAGCTTACCAGGTATTGTAGGCCGTGCCTTCAGAGCTGACCAGGCTTGATCCGCTTTTCACATCGCTGATGCCCGGCTGGGTCTGGTCAATGCTGGTCAGCACGTCTTCCTGCACGGTTTGCCATGAATCGGTGGCGTGGGTAAAAGGATCTTTGGGGATTGCGTGCAGATAGCCCGCTGAAACAATGTCATCCAGGGCCTGCGGCGCTTTGCCTTTGTCCTGGGTGTATTGGTCAATGGCCTGGCGCATATTGTAAAGGTCCTCTTTCAGGACCGCTTCATTTGCGTGCAGGATGTGGATTCGATAAACCGGCACCATGATACTCAGCAGAATGGAGATGATGGCGCACACGATGATCATCTCAATCAGCGTGAAGCCGCGCTGCTGCCTCTGTAATCTGAATGGACCGATCATAAAGTTACCAATCCTTATATTTGGTGCCATCTAAGCCGACACCGGTGGACTTTGTATACACATCAAACACATTCTGCCCGCCCCATGAATCTGACTGGGGATCGTCCTGCATGGAGCGCAGGCCCCAATCCGTGTTCCCGGTCATGGGATCTACCGGGATGCGGCGCAGAAAACGGAGCTTCTTGCCACCGGCAATCTCCACGCCGTTGACCAGCGTATCCATATCCGGCGGATATCCCTCAGAACCCAGCTTCTGCTGAAACGCGTTTTTGTCCGCGGCGTCTTTGTAGCGATCAATCGCGGAACGCATTTCCCAAAGGTCGCGTCGCAGTTCCACTTCCCGCTGGCGGCGCACGCTTACTTTCAGCACTGGAACGGCCGCCCCCATCAGGATCAGCAGGATGGTGATCACCACAATCATTTCCAGCAGGGTCACGCCACTTTGCCGTCGCCCCAGCAAACGCCTGGTCATCAAGACCCGGTTCAAACGATTTGTTTGTCTCTGCCTCATCACGGACCTTCTACTAGTTTACCGTGATTGTGCTTTGCGATCCCAGTACGCTCATCATCTGGTTCTTGCTGTTCCGTGCTCCCGGTACAGCAATGGAAATCGCGCCAGTCCCTTTGGCCTTCGCCGTAAACGTCAGGTTAAACACCGTACCGTCGCCAGTGATGCCTTGCGATCCAGGCGTGCGTTGCGCGGTGACCTGCAGTCTGCCCGTCGCCGGGTCGTCGCGATACACCAGCGCCACGTTCTGGCCGTCTTTCGCCAGGAAATCACCATTCGTGACTTTCACGAACTGGAACAGCTTTGGATCATAACTAATTTGAATGGGAACGGATGCAATGTCTTCGCCCTGTGAAAGCACAACCGTCATAAAGAAGGTGCTTCCCACTTGCTGTTGCAGTGCGCCCGGCTCAAGACGCAATCCAACCTGGCCCGGCTTGAGCGATTGCTGCTGCGCAGGTGTGCCCTGTGGCGCTGCATTTTGCTGCTGCGTCGGTTGCTGTCCAGGAACCTGCTGCTGCGGAACGGTGGCCGCTGGCTGCCGTGTAGGCGTCACCGGGGCTCCGGTTGCGGGTTGCTGCGGCGCAGCTGCTGTGGGAGTAACGTTGCTGGGAGATACCTGCCGGCCCGCCATGCGCAGATCGATTCCGCTGCCCGTACCCACGTCAAACGTGCGGCGATTCAAGTCATTGAGTTCCTGGCTGCGCACAATGTGCGGTACCAACAGGAATACCAACTCATTCGTAATGTGTTCCTTCGTCGTGGAGCTAAACAGGTACTTTAAGATGGGAATCTCCCCCAGGAATGGCGTGCCGCCGGTGGTATTGGTGTCCTGCACTTCCAGGATTCCGCCCAGCAGGTTAGTCTCTCCATCCATCAAACGGATGGTATGCTCAATTTTGCGTGTGCTGATAATGGGCTGCGTAATGCCGCCGATGGTCTGCGATCCATTCAGGTTTGAAATTTCCATTGACGCCTTCAGCGTGACCTGCCCATCAGGATGCACGCGCGGCGTAATTTCCATCTTTACGCCAACGTCTGTATAGGTGAACTGCGTATTCACGCCCACCGAGCCTACGCCCGTGCCGATGCCCAGCGGCGTACCGAATGAACCTGTCGCAATTGGAATCTTGTCGGCAATGGTAAGCGTCGCCTTCTCATTGTCCGTGGCGCGG
>JBAVUZ010000724.1:0-1736 GCA_049697035.1 Candidatus Angelobacter sp.
CCATAGCACGAACCCGAGCATCATCGCGTTTGCGAAGACGATTGGCCGGACTCCAAGTGCCGTAGCCATGAAACTGGTCAATTTCGCCAGTCTTGATCCGGCACAGAAAAAAAGAAACATAAAAGGACTGGGGAACGTCAGCAGTTTGGACCGTGCGATTTGGGAAGAGTTCGAGGCCGAGCCAAATAGTGTGGCCGAGCAGAGCGAGGAAGAGTTCAACCGCTTGTCTGTCCCAATTGAGTCTCCGCTGGAAACCGAACCCCAGTTGCCGGAGGGGCCTACGGAAAAGCAATGGAGCAGGCCGATGCGCTTAGTGCACAGCTTCTTCAGCAGAGCGGTCTTGGCAAGTTATGGGTTTAAGTGTTCATTTTGCGGCCTTGAAGTCCGCTCTTTGCTCAATGCCAGCCACATTATTCCTTGGAAGGTTTCGGTCGAGTTGCGGGCCGATCCGCGCAATGGGTTTTGCCTGTGCGTCCTGCATGACCGCGCTTTTGACCGCGGGTTGATGACCGTGGATGCGGATAGCCGCTTGGTGATTTCCAAGCGGCTGAAGAAAGCCAATCCTGTGCCGCTGCATCGTGTGGGTTTGCTGGATCTTGAAGGCCAGCGGATCAGTTTGCCGGGAAGGTTTTTACCGAATGTGAGTTCGCTTGAGTATCACAGAAAATCTGTATTCGAGCGGTTCAATTCGAAGCATCAACAATCAGCGCCGTAGGCGCGTCGCGAGGTTAGCCCAGCGGGTGCCGTAGGTGCGGCACAAAGGCTGGGTGTCGCCCCTCCGGGGCTCTGAATTGTTTTGGAAGCGTACACACCCCTGCGGCTTCGCATTCGCTCGCCTGAGGGTGGGCTAACCTCTCGTCGCGCCGCTGGCGCTTCTCCCACGAGGTGCAGGTCTTTCTTTACTACCCTGAAGAGTTTAGAGACATCGGTCGCTTGTAAGCTCATCCTCCGGCACTCAAGGAAAGGGGCCCCTGTAACCTCCTTCCATCCCGCCACTCTATACGCCAGAGAGGTGATAGAGCGATGCAAAGCAGACTTCAAACAATACAGACGATTTCAAAGTATGCCCTTGGCCTGATGGCGTTTCTGGCCGGCCTGGACAAATTTCTTAACCTGCTCACCAACTGGGAGCAATACGTAAGCCCGCTGGCGCAGAGGATGCTGCCTCTGACTCCAACGTCCCTCATGCACGTTGTGGGCGTGATTGAGATGGTTGTGGGCCTGATGATCCTGACCAAAGCGACGCGGCTGGGCGCGTATGTGGCCGCGGCGTGGCTGGTGTGCATTGCGCTGGCGCTGCTCACCACGGGACACTTCTTTGACGTCGCGGTGCGCGATCTGGAGCTGGCGGTGGCGGCGTTTGTCCTGGCCAAGCTGACGGAGATCCGCGAAAGCAGCGCGGTGGAGCAGGGAAGCGGAGCGCGGGTGTTGCGTCCTGAAGTGGCTTAGCTTTTACCGCAGAGGACGCAAAGATCGCAAAGAAACCATCGCCGCAGATTTCGCAGATGGGCGCAGATTTGACGCAAGGGTTAGCCGCGAATGATCGCGAAAACGCGCGAATCGGACAGGAGAAATATTTCAAGAGGTTTTGTCTTCTCCGTGTCTCCGCGCCTCCCATGAATAATGTCTACTCAAAAATTGTTTTGGCTGGGTTTAGGCAGCCAGGGTAAAGCTGGGAAAGTCTTCGAAGACCCACTGGTTTTTCAA
Source organism: Candidatus Angelobacter sp. (assembly GCA_049697035.1). Taxonomy (GTDB): domain Bacteria; phylum Acidobacteriota; class Terriglobia; order Terriglobales; family Acidobacteriaceae; genus Angelobacter. Next base: position 1,708 of record JBAVUZ010000724.1, read on the forward strand.
CGTGTCATACACGATCTTGACCAGTTTCC
>JBAVUZ010000725.1:0-4927 GCA_049697035.1 Candidatus Angelobacter sp.
CTCCACGCGTGTGGCTTCGCGAATTCGGTCAGACATCAAGCCCACAAGCCGTTGCGTAAGGTCAGGCATTTTCTGTATGAGCTGTGGGAAAGCCGTCACTGGAAAACGCAGCACGCGAGCATCAGTAATCGCACGTCCAGTCACAGGGTAGAATTTCATTCTTGAAAAAGGCAGCACGCCCCCGATGTCGCCGGCCTTGCTGTTAAAGAAGACTGTCTCGCCGCCAAATTCTCCCCGGCTTTGCAACTGTCCATCAAGGACCACAAACATTGAGTCCGCGGGATCGCCCTGATGAATGTAGGTTTCGCCTGCCTTCACTGTGAGTTCCTGTGACTGGCTGATAAACCAGTCAATCTGATCATCCGGCAGATCAGCGAAGACCGGCACCTGAAGCAGTTCTGATTTTTGAACCATGCTTATACCTTGCTCAAATACTGGTGGATAAATTGCACGGCTACTGAGCCTTCACCAACTCCGGAAGCGACGCGCTTGACTGAACCGTGCCGGACATCGCCTACGGCGAACAGGCCGGGAATATTTGTCTCCAAAAGGAAAGGATCGCGTTCCAATGCCCAGTTCTTAGTACGCTTGCCGTCCCAGAAAAGGTCAGGCCCAGTCAGGATAAATCCACGGTCGTCTCGCGCCACCAGGTCACCGAGCCAGTCTGTCCGCGGTAGCGCGCCAATAAAGATGAACATGGAGCTGGCAGGCACGCGCTCAATCTTGTTTGTATCTGAACAGAGCACAGAAATTTCTTCCAGGTGAGTTTCACCGTGCGCCTCTGCGACGTTGGCGTGGGTCCAAAGCTGGATGTTGGGCGTTTGCTCTATCTGTTCAATCAAATACTGTGACATGGTGCTGCCAAGAGAAGGGCCACGCACCAGAATCACCACGCGTTCAGCATACTTGGAAAAATTCATTGCTGCCTGTCCGGCTGAGTTTGCGCCGCCAACCACGTAAACTATTTCACCCTTGCAGGAGAGTGCTTCCGTAGAACCACCGCCGTAATAAACTCCAGCGCCCTGCAGGCGATCAATGCCCGGAGCATCCAGCCTGCGCCACTGGACTCCCGTAGCGACCATCAAAGCGTGGCAGGAGATTTCACTCTCATCTTTTAACTTGATGATGCGATAAGAACCTTCCGTTCGCACACCGATAGCTTCCTGCGGTGAAAGAATTTCCACGCCAAAGCGTTTGGCCTGGACGACCGCCCGACGCGCAAGGTCGCCGCCGCTCAAGCCATTCGGAAAGCCAAGATAGTTTTCAATCCGCGAACTCATGCCTGCCTGGCCGCCGGGAGCATCGCATTCCACAATCACCGTATGCAGGCCTTCGGATGCTCCATAGACCGCAGCTGCCAGACCCGCCGGCCCTCCGCCGATGATTGCGAGGTCGTAAAAATCGGTCTGTGCGCGAGTGCGTAAACCCACCTTCTGCGCGACGTCGGCTGGAACACTTTCCAAAAGCTTTGTACCGTCAGGGAACAGGACCACGGGAAGATTCGCGGATTCGGGCCCAAGCGCACCGATCAATTGCTTGGTTTCGGGATCATTGGCGGAGATTTCCACGTCAATCCATTGATAAGGAACCCGATTGCGCGCCAAAAAATCACGCAGCTCATACGAGCGCGGCGACCATCGCGTACCGAGCACGCGGATACCCTCAAACGTGGGACGGTAAGAGGCCTGCCAATCGTCAAGCAGGTCATCCAATTGCGGGTACAGGTGCTCTTCCGGCGGGTCCCATGGCTTCAGGAAAAAATAATTGATGTTGACCTGATTGATGGCGCTGATGGCGGCGTTCGTATCAGAATATGCGGTCAGCAGGGCGCGCTTGGCGTCGGGAAAGAGATGCATTGCTTCCTGAAGAAAAGCGACGCCATCCATTTTGGGCATGCGCTGGTCGGCCAATAGTAGGGCCACATTGTCATTCCGCACTTTCAATTGCTTCAAGAGTTCCAAAGCTTTTTCAGGAGCATCGCTCGCCAGCACGCGATAGGTAGCGCCGTAGTGTGAACGCAGATCGCGCTCAATGGCCCGCAAAACGTCAGAATCGTCGTCAATACAAAGCAAAATCGGTTTCGCCATAACAACCTACGTTTACATCGCTTAAGAATTTCTTTTCGTTAAAACCTGCCGGAGAAGACATTTAGATGCCGGCACAGAAATTTCGTCGCATAATTGACTAAGCCGGCGGACGGGAAATCGGGACTCCTGCGGCCAAGCAGCTCAGTGTGATTCAGGCAGCGTGTACTCGAATTCATACGAGTGTTTGCCGTCGGCTATGATGACCTTAAAATCTCCGGTTATTCCTGCCAGTTGGCCCGTTCCGGAATCAGGCACCACTGTGATCGTCAGGTGCGGTACGCCACGATTCATAGTTCCCGTGTGCTGCAAGATGAAAGTGCCGCTGCGGCCTTTTAACGTTCCGCTTACCTTCTCGATTGCCACGTAACCGGCTGAGCCTTTCACGTCCGTCATGCCGGTCAACATCTGGCCCTTGCTGGTCCCTTCCAGATCGCCGTGGAATTGTTTGTCGATTGTCATGCGGCCAAGCGCGGCGTCGCCGTTCTTGTCATCCGTTTGAGGCACAAGTTTTACTTCGAACGTTCCGCTAGCGTGATTCATGGCCGGTCCCTTCTGAAATGCCTGTGCAATTAACGGATGTGTGCACGCCCAGGACAAAAGCGTAATCGATAGCGACAAAGCGATGATGGCTTCGGAGCGGCGATGGACTTTGGCGACAGCACTATTTTTCACCCAAGCATTCTAGCGCAGCGCCAGGATCGTCACTCAGGCGGTTGTCGACGTTTGAACACCAGGCACTTTGAAGTGAAAGAGTGTACTGGCTCGCCGTGCTGGTTCAACGTCGTGCTGCGCACTTTGACGATGGCCTGATTTGGCTTGGAACGTGACGGCACTATTTCCAGGATCTCGCTCTCGACGTGCAGAGTGTCTCCGGGCCGCGTTGGTTTGGGCCAAGCCAGATCGCCGCCCAGGCCGATAATGCCGTTGCCCAGCGGCAGACCGTCATCCACCAGCAGACGCATCGCGACGGCGGCAGTGTGCCATCCGCTGGCTGCTAGTCCGCCGAAGACGCTGGCTTTTGCAGCTCCTTCATCAAGGTGGAAAGGCTGCGGGTCGAATTCTCGCGCAAATTCTTTTATTCGCGTCTCATCCATGTAGTGAGTGCCGGACACGAACCGCTGGCCGACGTGCAGATCTTCCAGATACAGTCCCTGAGACTTTTCTATGGCCTGGCTCATTGCACATTTCTCCAATGGATTTCACCTTATCGCAGTTTTACTTTGGGCTCCACGGACATTCCCGGCCGCAGGCGATGATCGTCGTTTTCGCCTTGCTCCAGCACAATGCGTACCGGCACACGCTGCACAACTTTCACGTAGTTGCCGGTGGCATTTTCCGGAGGCAGCAGGCTGAACCGTGAACCGGTAGCGCCGCCCAGAGAATCAATGTGGCCGCTGTAGTCGCGTCCTGATGCATCGGCGCGGATAGTTACGGGTTGTCCCGGCTTCATCTTTTGCAACTGTGTCTCTTTGAAATTGGCAGTGATCCACAGATCATCCACGGGGATGATCGTGAGCAATTGCTGTCCGGGTTGCACCCGCTGGCCGGCCTCAACGGTTTTGCGGCCAATGATGCCGCTCACCGGCGCGACGATTTTTGTGTAACCCAGATTGAGTTGCGCAGTGATGAGTTGGGCTCGGGCGCGGGCAGCGTCTGATACGGCCGCTGCAGCTTTTGCGCGCGACGATGCGATCTGCTGCGGGGCAGAATCGGCTGAGAGAAGATCAGCCTTCCGCTCCGCCATGCGACTCTGTGCCTGCGCAATGCGTTTCTGAGCAGCCAGAATCTCGGCTCGTCCGGCGGCGGCAGCTTCGCGATCGGTACTCGCTTCCGTGGCTACTCGATCATATTCCGACTGCGAGATTTCATGCTTGGCCAGCAGCTTTTCGTAGCGCTGGCGATCGGCTTCAGCACGAGTGAAGTTGGCTTCCGCCCCGGCAAGCCGTGCTTCCGCTGCCTGCAGCGCCGCGCGCTCTGAAGCCACGGAATCCTCTGCTTCATCGATTGCAGCTCGTGCCAGATCAAGCCGTCCTGTGCTGCCGGAAGACGTTACAGCAATATCTTTTTCCGCCGCGACCGAGCTGGCTTGCAAGCGATCGTATTCGGCTTGCGCCCGGTCCCGCTCTGCCTGGAAGTCAGCCGGATCAATCTCTGCAAGAACAGTGCCGGCCTGAACAAAGTGGCTGTCCTGCACGTCAGGATTCACGCTGAGAATGGTCCCGCTGATGCGCGCGCTGATCGGATGCAGGTGGCCGTCCACCTGCGCATCATCCGTGGATTCGTAGGAAGAGAGGTACATCCAACCTGCTGTGCCGGCAACCAGAAGCACGATCAACGCAGCGACAAACAGCGTTTTGCGATAGCGCTTCATCATGGCTCCCGCTGAGCGCTTTGGTTGGGGTGGTGCTGGTTCGTTGGGATCGTCGACGGGATGCGCATGTAGCATCTCTTTCTCCTGCGAGACCAATTCCGGTTTCGGCGGCTGTAGTTGAGTAGCCATTTTAGTTTCCTCCCAGATACTTGTTCACATCTTTTTGTGCCGATCCCATTGCGCGCAGCAGCGTAAGCTTGGCTAGGTTATGCGCGAAGAGACTTGAAATGTAATTTTCATTGGCGGCAGCCACGTCCTGCTGCGCTTCTATGACTTCAAGATTGTTGGTGACGCCGTTCAGAAACCGGTCGCGCGCCTGGTCCAGCGTGCGCTGTGCCAGTTGACTGTTTTTCTCCGCGACTCTTACTGCGCTGTCTGCGGCCTGGAGATCGGTAAACGCGTTGCGAACTTCGTAGTCCACGCGGCCAACTATATCGGCATATTCAGACTGACGACGATCAACCTGAGC
>JBAVUZ010000726.1:0-2145 GCA_049697035.1 Candidatus Angelobacter sp.
CCGCTTCTCCGTTTCCCTTCGCGGCGCTACGCTGAACCATATCATTAAGTTCGCCGCCGCCCTTGATCTTACCGGCCGCCCGCTTCGCGTGGAACTGGAAGACCTGGCTTACCTGAAAGCACCCTGCATACTGCATTGGAAAATGGAGCACTTTGTGGTGCTGAAGAAGGTCACGCGGAAATACGTGTACCTGCATGATCCGGCGATAGGCCCGCGCAGGGTCAGTTTTGCTGAAGCCAGCCGCCACTTCACTGGCGTTGCGCTGGAACTGACTCCCACTCCCAGCTTTGTGCAACGGGAAGAGCGCCGCCCGCTCCGTTTGCGCGATCTCATTGGCCGTGTCTCCGGTCTTAAGCGCGCGCTGGCCCAGATCTTTGTTCTGGCTTCCGCCCTGGAAATATTTTCCATCATCAGCCCATTGTTCCTACAACTCACCGTGGACAAGGTGCTCGCATCGTTTGACCGCGATCTGCTCTTTACCTTGGGCATCGGCTTCATGCTGTTGATTGGCCTGCAATCTCTCCTGGGAGCGCTGCGCAGTTGGACCACTCTTTATTTCGGCACGTTGCTCAAATTGCAGTGGTACGCCAACCTTTTCTCTCACCTCGTGCGGCTGCCGGTTTCATTCTTTGAGAAGCGCTACTTCGGTGACATTCTTTCCCGCTTTGACGGCGCTGAGGCCATCCAGCGCACCCTCACCAATAACTTTATTGAAGCGTTGCTGGACGGACTGATTTCCATTTTTGTTTTGGCGGTAATGTTCCTGTATAGCCGCCAATTGGCCTTGATCGTGATTGCCAGCGTACTGATCTATGTCGCATTGCGTAACTTTGCCTACCGTCCATTGCGGCAGTCCACTGAAGAGCAAATCATGCGTCTCGCCAAACAACAGACCCATCTGATTGAGACGCTCCGCGGCATTCGCACTATCAAGGTCCTGGGCCGTGAAGATGGCCGCAAAACGCGCTGGATGAACCTGCTTGCCGACACAACCAATGCCCAGGTGGCTGCGGAAAAGCTCACTCTGCTTTTCAGAGCTGCGAATGGGCTGATTTTTGGCCTGCAAACAGTAGCTGTGGTCTGGGCTGGCGCGACGCTCGTTCTGGGTGGCAAGTTCAGCGTTGGCATGCTGTTTGCCTTTGTCGCTTATCAGGAACAATTCAAGGCGCGCATCACTACCCTGGTTGACCGCTTGTATGAATTTCGCATGCTCTCGCTCCAGGTCCAGCGGTTGGCGGATGTGGTTCTGGAAAAGCCTGAATCCACCTTCATCGATGACGCGGGAGCAGTTGAAGACTCTTCCATCGATGTGAAACATCTCTTCTTCCGCTACTCAGATACGGAGCCGTGGTTGTTGCACGATGTTACTTTCAGGATCGAACCGGGCGAGTGCGTGGCAGTTGTGGGGGCTTCGGGAGCGGGAAAATCGACGCTGCTCAAGCTGATGGCCGGGCTTCTGAAGCCGCAATCGGGGGATGTGGTTGTCAATGGGCATTCTGTTTGCGAGAGCCGCGCGGCAGTTCTGGGCAATGTTGGTTTTGTTTTGCAGGATGATTCTCTTTTTGCGGGGACCATCGCGGAAAACATCGCTTTTGCCTCTGACATTGCCGACATGTCACGGGTGCAGGAATGCGCGCGTCTTGCCTGCCTTGACGATGAGATTAACCAGATGCACATGGGCTACAGCACGCTGATCGGTGAGATGGGATCGGCGCTCTCAGGAGGCCAACAACAGCGCCTTTTGCTGGCACGCGCTCTTTATCAGCGGCCTTCGATTCTGATCCTGGATGAGGCCACCAGCCATCTCGACGTTCCCACCGAGCAGCGGATTGCCGCCATGTTGGTTGACCTGCGCATGACGCGCATTTTTGCCGCGCACCGTCCGGACACAATCAGGATTGCCGACCGGGTCATCACTTTGTCGCGTTCGGGAAAGATTTCTGAAGAGCCGTCTTCATTGCGTGCAGCGCGCGAAGCCGGCGCACGAGTTTATGAAGGAGAAAGCTATGTCTAATCAGATCGAACCTAATCGGGTGCTGCTCCGCATGGGCGCCCGGCTGTTAACCGAGGAAGAAGTCGAGAGCGTAAGCGCTGCCGGCCCGCCGTGCCAACTCACGTTCACACACCTGCCTAAAGGCGGCTCGG
>JBAVUZ010000727.1:0-1761 GCA_049697035.1 Candidatus Angelobacter sp.
CTATCAGGATGTATGTCCTGCCTGCCGGCGCAAATCGCTTGCCATGGCCCAGGACGAAAAATGGCGCGAACAAGGCACGCGCGTAGCTTCACAATCCGCCGGAGGTATATGGCCAAACCACCAGTAACAATCCCCGAGTTGGTGGCCCAGTTCGGGCCCACCCTGAATCGGGTTCCCGCCCACGGATGGAATGCCGAAGTTGAGCCGGACCGTATTGTCAAAACCCACTGTTGTTTCTGTGGACAGCAGTGCGGCATTCAACTCAAGGTGAAAGACAACCGGGTCATCGGCTTTGAGCCGTGGGAGGATTTTCCTTTCAACCAAGGCCGGCTCTGTCCCAAGGGCGTCAAGCGATACATGCAGGATGAGCATCGCGATCGCCTGAAAGCTCCGCTGATGCGCAAAGAGGGCACAGGCTTTGTGCCGGTGAGCTGGGATGAAGCGCTGGATAAAGTTGCCGGTGAGATCAAGCGCATCCAGCAAACCTACGGCCCCGATTCTTTTGCGCTGCTGGGTGGAGCTTCCTTAACCAATGAAAAAGCCTATCTCATGGGCAAGTTTGCCCGCGTGGCAGTGAAGACCGCCAACATCGATTACAACGGGCGGCTTTGCATGGTCTCAGCCGCGGCCGCTTCGAAAAAGGTTTTTGGCATTGATCGCGCAGCGAACCCCTGGAGTGATATCCCATTGGCCAAGGCCATCCTGATAGCCGGAGCCAATATCGCCGAGTGTGCGCCCATCACCACGAATTACTTATGGCAGGCCCGCGAGAATGGCGCCAAGGTGATTGTGATGGACCCGCGCATGACGCCGATTGCGCGCAATGCCGACCTCTACATCCCGGTGCGCCCCGGCGGCGACATTGGAGTGTTCAACGGCATGCTGCACATCATGATCGAGCGCGGCTGGATCAATCGTGAATTCATCGCGCAGCATACCGCGGGATGGGAGCAGGTTGAAGAGACAGTGCGGAAATATACGCCGGAGTACGCTTCAAAAATTGCGGGCGTTCCGGCCAGCATGATTGTGAAAGCGGCGGAAATCTGGGGACCCGCTTCCACCAGCTTTCTGCTGCACGCGCGTGGTATTGAGCACCACACTAAAGGCGTACTGAATTGCATGGCGGCGATCAATCTGGTGGTAGCCACGGGACGAATCGGACGGGAAGGATGCGGCTACGCGATGATCACCGGCCAGGGCAATGGCCAGGGTGGCCGCGAGCACGGGCAGAAATGCGACCAACTTCCGGGCGGACGTGATATCGAAAATCCTGAACATCGCAAGTACATTGCCGGCGTCTGGGGCGTGCCGGAGGAAACCATTCCTCACAAAGGGCTTTCAATCATCCCAATTTTTGAGGCCATTCATGCCGGCAAAATCAAAGGATTGCTGGCAATCTCTTCCAATCCCATGGTTTCACTGCCCAACAATTCTTATATCCGCGAGGCCTTTGAAAAACTGGAGTTCTTCTCGCAGATTGATTTCTTCATGTCTGAGACGGCGCGCTATGCAGATGTGGTGCTGGCGGGTTCCCTGATGGAAGAAGACGAAGGCACCACAACCAACGTGGAAGGCCGTGTGATCCATCATAAAAAAGTCGTAGATCCTCCGGACGATGCGCGCGTGGATTGGAAAATTATTTGTGATATAGCTGCCCGCTTGGGTCAAGCCGGCAAATTCACGTTCGACTCCCCCAAAGAAATTTTTGATGAGCTACGCATCGCTTCCAAAGGTGGCGTCTGCGATTATTACGGCATTACC
>JBAVUZ010000728.1:0-4865 GCA_049697035.1 Candidatus Angelobacter sp.
ATCCCAATGATCGCCGTGCTCTGAATATTCTCGCCGATTTGTTTCCCGATCACGAAATCGTCGGCATACACTGCGGAGACTTTATCTGGGGCCTGGGTGCAATCCACTGTATGACACAGCAACAACCTGCGGAAAAATGACACTGCTTACAAAATGAATGTGGACCGCAGGCGCCCCTTGCCTGCGAGTAGCAATCCCTTGACCCGCACTCATCGGCGTGATTCTGCGGTACTCTCAATCTGCAGGCACCGTCCGCAGCTTTTCACAAATTCGCGTCGCCAAAAACAAAACTGCCCGCATGCATTGCATACGGGCAGCCGATTAAGTAGATGAGCGTTGGTTATTTCTTTTTGCGGCCAAGAAAGCCGGCAGCTAAAGAGCCGAATCCCAACAGGCCGAGTAACGGCAGCGGAGAAGCGGTCTGGGGCAGTTTCTGGCCGGCATCAGCAGTCTGGTCAGCCGCCGGAGCTTTGTCAGCCGCAGTGGCGTTCTTGTCAGTAGAAGTAGCATTCTGGTCAGCAGCGGCGGCGCTGCTGGCAGGAGCTGCGTTCTGGTCAGCTCCGGTGGTGCTGGTGGCCGGAGGATTCTGAGCTGCAGTGGTGCTGGTTGCGGCGGCATTCTGATCTGCAGGAGCCGCGGTTGTGGCCGGAGCAGTGCTGGAAGCAGCGGCGTTCTGGTCAGAGCTGGGCGTTTGCGCCGGCGGATTTACCGGAGCGCTGGCGCTTTCACCCTGTGAAGGAGCCTGAGTCGTGTTAGTAGTTGCAGCAGGCGCGTTCGCGCTGCTGGTATCAGTCGTCGGAGTCTGGCTGCTTCCCGAAGCGGCTGGCGGATTGTTGCTGGCCGTGCTGGAAGAAGCCGCGCTCTGGTCAGGAGCCGTCGTGGTAGCCGGAGCAGCTGCGCTGGAAGCCGCGGCATCGGATGCCGCAGCGCCAGTGGCTGCGCCGGTGCTGGCAGCCTGGTTACTAGTGCAGGAATCAGAAATCATGTTGACCGAGCTGACCTGCAATGAGCCATCACTGGCGCGCGTTCCCTGGACCTGGACCTGGTGTCCGTCATGCGGCTTCAGCATAGAGCTGTCGCCCTGCAGATTGACGGTCTGGCCGTTGTCAGACGCGAGCACCCAGTTCCCGCCGGACTGTTTCAGGCAGCCCCGCATCGAATTGGATTGATCGCTCGTGCTGGTGGCCGTTGAAGGCGTCTGGTCAGTCGTGGAGGGAGAGGTGGATGGACTGGTGGTCGAGGGCTGCTGGCTTGGCTGCTGGTCAGGTGCGGAGCCAGAGCTGCCTGTCTGCGCAAATGCCATCCCTGTGGTCAGCATCAGCGCCAAAATAAATTTCTTGTTCATGTCGTTGCTCCTTCGTTATCTGCGCCCGTCTGGGCTTGATGCGAGTATTTTCCCGCCAACGTCCGCTGAGGTAAGGACGCCGATGTTTGGTTAGAGACTAGTTAACCCTCTGGGGTTGACTGAGAAATAAAACATAAGCAGAGCTGCTGCTCGTGCTAAATTTTTGATACAACCCGCGGCAAGGTTTATGACAGATACACAAAACAAAGCAGCAGACATGCAACCCGGAGAAGATGCCGTATGGATGGAACTGGCTCTGGAGCAGGCACGGCTCGCTGCGGCGGCCGGAGAAGTGCCTGTTGGCGCTTTAGTTATCAAGGATGGCGAAATTATCGGCCAGGGCCATAATCGCAACCTGCTGGACAATGATCCCACGGCCCATGCGGAGATCATTGCATTGCGCCAGGCGGCCGCTCGACTCGGCAACCACCGCCTGACCGGATGCACTATGATTGCGACGATTGAGCCCTGCTCCATGTGTGCCGGCGCTCTCATTCATGCGCGGATTGCCCGGCTGGTCTATGGCGCCAGTGATCCAAAAGCCGGAGCTGCCGGCTCAACCTTACAGGTGATCAACCACCCCAGCCTGAATCATCGGATGGAAGTGACAGCAGGCGTGCTGGCCGAAAAATGTTCGGACTTTCTGCAGAAGTTTTTCCGCCAAAAAAGGCAGCAGACCTCCTGCTAACCGGAAACCGTGGTCGAAGTCAAAAAACGTATGTCCGCCAACCTACTCACCTCTCTGCCTCAAGACCTGCGTTATGGATTTCGAGTGCTGGCCAAGTCGCCTGCCTTTTCCCTCATCGCGATTCTCACCCTGGCGCTTGGCATTGGAGCGAACACGGCAATCTTCTCCGTGGTAAACGGCGTGCTGCTCAATCCTCTTCCCTTCCACCATCCAGAGCAGTTGGTCTCTATGTTTCAGAAGATTGCGAACTTTGATAACGGATCTGTCTCCTATATGAACTTTACTGACTGGCGGAGGATGAACACCACGTTCGCGAGCATGGCTGCCTACCGTTCTACGGGCTTCAATCTTTCCGGCAATGGCGAGCCAGAACGGCTGCATGGAGAAATGATTTCCGCTGGTTTTTTTGAAATTCTTGGCGTCAACCCAATTATGGGTCGGACATTTACCGCTGACGAAGACCGACTTGGCGCGAACCCGACCGTGATGATCACTGAAGGCTTGTGGCAGCGCAAGTTTGGCGGACGCAAAGATATCATCGGGCTGCGGATGATTCTGGACGATGTGGGCCGAACCATCGTCGGCGTGGTGCCATCCAGCTTTCATCTCCGCATACAGAACTTCCAGCGTGGAGGCCCGCTGAATGATGTTTATGTCCCAGTGGGGGAATACAACGAGCCCAAATTTTATAGTGATCGCGCCGCTGGCTGGGGCCTGGACGCGATTGGCCGGCTCAAGTCTGGCGTGACTCTGCAGCAGGCGCGTGAAGATATGGAGCGAGTTTCGCGCGATCTGACCGCAGCTTATCCGGACGTCAACTCCGGAAAGAAAGCCACGATCATTACCTTAAAAGACGAGATGGTCGGCAATATGGGGCCAATCCTTTTTGTTCTGTTAGGTGCTGTGGGCTTTGTTCTTCTGATTTCCTGCGTAAACGTGGCCAACCTTTTATTGGCGCGGTCCACGGCGCGTCAAAATGAGTTTGCCATCCGCATAGCCCTGGGCGCCGGACAGCAGAGAGTGATTCGCCAGCTTTTGACGGAAAGCCTGCTGCTGTCCTTGACTGGCGGCGCGCTGGGGCTGCTCGTGGCCAAGCTTGGCATCACGGCGGCGCTGGCGGCTGTCCCGCGCACCATGCCGCGCGCGGAAGATATTGGCCTTGATCTTCGCGTTCTGTTATTTACGTTTGCTCTGTCCATTCTCGCAGGCCTTATTTTTGGATTAATGCCGGCATGGAAAGCATCGCAGGGCAGCGTAAGCAGACAGCTGATTGAAAGCGGACGCGCTCTGGCAGGCGCACGCGGCGGCGCTCAACGTGTTTTCGTGGTTGGAGAAATGGCGATGGCCCTTGTGCTGCTGATTGGCGCGGGATTGATGATCCGTACGTTAGTCAGCTTGTGGAGATCCGATCCGGGCTTCAATCCTAAAAATGTCCTGACTCTCGAGTTGTCTGGTCCCGCATCCTTCAAAGGTGGTTCAGCAGACGCCATCCGATCGGCTTATCGCCAGATTCATGACAAGGTGGCCTCAACTCCGGGCGTTGAAGCCACTTCCTTTAGTTGGGGCGCACATCCGATGCAGGGCGATGACGAAGACTTCTTCTGGATTGTTGGCAGGCCCAAACCGGCGCATCCAGGCGATTACCCCATGACCATTGAGTATGACGTGGAGCCGGACTATCTGAAAGTGATGCAGATTCCGCTCAGGCGTGGCCGCTTCTTTACTGCCGCAGACAATGAGCACACGGCGGCAGTTGCGGTTATCGATGAAAGCATGGCTGAAAAATATTTTCCTGGCCAGGACCCCATTGGACAATACATTGATCTCAACACCAATCCTTCCGCGCTGGATAAATTACCAAACCCGCAGATTATTGGCGTGGTTGGCCACGTGAACCAGTGGGGACTCGATAGCGACGGGCCTGATGCGCTCCGCGCCCAGATGTATCTGCCACTGGCGCAGATTCCGGATAAGGAACTACAGCGCGCCGGCGTGGCAACGGACGTATTCGTGCGCCTGCACTCGGCTGGAGCGACCAATATAGCGGCCCTGCGAAGCAGAGTCCTTGAATACAACGAAGGAATGGTTGTTCATAATCCAGAATTCATGGAAAAGACCGTAGCCGATTCCATCTCCAACAAGCGATTTACCATGACGCTACTCGGCGTATTCGCGCTTCTGGCCCTGCTGCTGGCCAGCATCGGCATTTACGGCGTCCTTTCTTATATGGTGGGGCAACGCACCAAGGAAATTGGCGTGCGCCTGGCTCTGGGAGCGCGGAGGTTTGACGTCCTGCGCATGGTCTTAAAAGATGGCGCGCGCATGACGCTGGCCGGAATCCTTATTGGCCTGATTGGAGCTCTGGCACTCACACGCCTGATGGGAACCATGCTGTACGGGGTTCGACCCACCGATCCCCTGACTTTTGTCTCGGTTGCAGCCGTGCTAGCCGCCATTGCCATGCTGGCCTGCTACGTTCCGGCGCGCCGCGCCATGAAGGTGGATCCAATCGAAGCCCTGCGGCATCAATAGCTCCATTTAAATGCCTGACAGATTGTTGGATTGGCTGGCAGTGTAGTTGCGCTTCGCCACACCTGATAAAATGATCAGCAGACCACGAATTTTCAAGGCGCGGAGAGGTGCGTGAGTGGTTGAAACGATCCGCCTCGAAAGCGGACATACCTTAACGGGTATCGGGGGTTCAAATCCCCCCCTCTCCGCCATGTACCATTATTTTCTTGCACTTAGATGCCTTACTGTCTATCATCCTGTCTGTATCTGAAAGAACAGTCAGGAGCCTACCAGCCGTGCCGAAACCGCAAAACCACAAAG
>JBAVUZ010000729.1:0-6417 GCA_049697035.1 Candidatus Angelobacter sp.
TCAATGTGGCGGCTGACTTTCACGCCAGGATCGAGCGATGCGGCGTAGTCAGGCAGCAATTCCGGCGGGCCGCAGAGAATGATCTGCGCGCCAAATCTTGAGAGCAGGTGAACATTGGAGCGCACGACGCGGCTGTGCTGGATATCGCCCACCATGGTGATGCGCAGGCCTTTTAAGGAGCGCTTGTGGCGCAGAATTGTGTAGGCATCCAGCAGGGCCTGTGAGGGATGTTCATGCATGCCGTCGCCGGCATTGATGATGGGAACATTGAGGTTGCGCGCGAGCACGTGCGGCGCGCCTGAAGAGGGATGGCGTACGACAATGCAATCCGAGCCGAGTGCCTGTAGGGTCTTTCCGGTATCCACCAGGGACTCGCCTTTTTCGATGCTGGAGGAAACCGCATTGATGATTGAAGTGTGGGTGCCCAGCAGCTTGGCGGCGAACTCAAATGAGACGCGGGTGCGCGTGGAGGGTTCATAGAAGAGAAGCGCAATGCGCTTTCCGCGGAGTAGCGGCTGAGGCTTGCCCGACTGCATGCGCCGCGCCAGCTTAAGAAAAGAAGAGATTTCATCCGCCGAAAGGTGCTCGAGTTCGAGTAACGAGCGTGTGCGCGGCATGCTCAAGAAATGCGTTCCACCAGCAGGACCTGCTCTTCCTGATCAATTTCGCTCAGCTTGACCTCGATAATTTCAGAGTCACTGGTCTGAACGGTGCGGCCCACGAAAGCAGCTTCAATCGGCAATTCGCGGTGTCCACGATCAATGAGAACACAGAGCTGTACCCGGCGAGGCCGTCCATGGTCAAAAAGCGCGTCCATCGCGGCCCGGACGGTGCGGCCGGTGTAAAGCACGTCATCCAGCAGGATCACGTTTTTGTCCACAATATTAGTTCCCAGCGGCGTAGCTTTCTTGATCAATGGGCTGGTGCCAACGGTGGAAAGATCGTCGCGGTACAGGGTGATATCCAGCGTGCCCACCGGGACGGGCGTTTTTTCAATCTGCTGAATCAAGGCGGCCAGGCGGGCAGCCAGCGGAACGCCGCGGCGCTTGATGCCAACGAGCACAAGATTTTCCACGCCATTGTTTTTCTCTACGATCTGGTGGGCCAAACGAACGAGCGTCCGCTCAATTTCAGAGCCGGACATCAGGCGTCCTTTCACGTGCAGGTTGGGAAGTCGAGTGGAGGCAGGATTCATGTCACCGCATGATATCCGAAGGGGGCGCGATGCGCCAACCGCCGGGGTCAAGCTCGATTTCGGGGTTTGTCCATGGCAACCGACAGAGCTCCAGTGCCCATGCCGATGATGAGAAACAAGATAAGAAGCAGTCCCAGCGCAAGGACGGTGAAGAAAATTAGTCCGTCCGGCGTAGCAAGCCATGTCAGCGATGACTGCGCCTGGGGATCAGGATTCTTAGCGGCAGCTTCATGGATTCTGGCGAGCATGAAATCGCGGTACTCGGTGGGCTTGAAATAAATGGCGGCCAGAGAGAAGAACAGAAAAATGCCAAAACTGAACAGCGCCATCAGAGCGCCCATCTTTGCGCCCTGCCCCCTGCGGAGAGGCAAAGGGTGCTGTCGCCGGTATCGGCCGATGGACCAAACCAGGCTGGCAGGCAGCAGGACGAAAAGGCCGACCGGCGGAAGCACGACCGCCAGCATTCCAGTAAGGAAGGCCCAAGGTGCGGCTGGCCGCAAAAATTCCTTCCATGCAATCCCGGTTTCGAGAGGAAGGCGGGCATACGGTGGTGTAGGAGGAGGTATTGTTCCTGTGGGGAGGTCTGCCTCAGGAATCTCCTTGTCCCCGGGAGGCTGTTCAGCCGTAGCGGAAACCCTTATCTGCGGGGCACCGCACGCCGGACAAAAGGCGAGTTGGTCTTCAAGGGGGTGTCCGCAGCGGTGACAATCGCTTTGCATACATTTCACGTTACAAGAGCTTTTCTGGCTTGGCAAACCGGCACACTTGAGTCCGAATGCGCTGAGAGAAGTTTGCAAATTTTTTCTCAGTCGGACAGGATGCGCGCAGTCATCCGCGTGACGCGCACAAAAAAAGGTCTCTTCGGCCGGTAAAAATACAAAACTCTTTCACCCGATATATCAAAACGGGAAACGCGGGACTCTACTTTAACAAGCACCCAAAAATTCAAAACACTCTGCACAGCAGAGGAAAACGTGTCTTCCGGGAGAAGGAAAAGACAGTGAAAATGACCCTCATTCGCGTATTGGTAGTTCTTGCCGTAATGGCGCTTGGATCCACAACGGTTCTGGCCGATGGAATACCGGCCCCGATGTGCCTTCCATCTGCAAACTGCGTGACAAATTAAGCACAGGCCTGGAAGTCTCTGGAATGGGGCGGGTGGCTGGAGTAAGCTGTCGCTAACCCATGTGGCTAAGAAACTTACTCTGGCTTACGCCCCCTATCCTGCAAAGCTGGCTTGCGATTCTGATGTTGGCGCGAGGCGCGCACAAGCGCTTCCGGTTTTTCTTTGTTTATACGCTTTTCGCGATTGCTGCTGAACTCACGAAGTTCGCTCTCCTGAATCCGCGAAAAAGCACGTGGACCTTTTTCGTAATAGCCTGGGTCTGCGAGGGAGTCTACGCAATACTCGGTTTTTTGGCCATCTATGAGGTGTTCGGCAATGTTTTCGAGAACTTCCACCATCTGGCCTGGTTCAAGTTCCTTCTGCCGGTTACTGCCGCAATCATGCTGGGCATCGCGGTACTAATTCCACTCGTTCATCCCGCAGTGGATACAGAGCCGATTCTGGAAGGCATCTTAGCGCTGCAAGTGACCGTTCGTTGCCTTCAGCTGGGGGTCTTTTTTCTCATTTTTCTGCTGGCCCGCGTATTCGACCTGGATTACCGGCAATATGCATTCGGAATTGCCGCCGGCTTCGGTATAGCCGCGGCCGGCATTTTATTGAGTACTTTGGTAAGAACAGGGCTTGGATTAAAATTTCTAATGTACTTTAAAGAAGTTCCGTTTGTGGCATACTGTATTGCGGTAACGGTTTGGCTGGTGTCTTTTGTTCGCCCTGAGCCAGAGGATCTTTTCCGTGACTTCCGGCATCTGTTTACCCCAGACTTGTTTTTGGGGCGGCTCCAGAGGTATAAGCAAGACGTAAGAGGCATGTTCAAGCCATGACTGCGTACGCTTTATTACTCGTTATATTGGCGTTGATCAGTGGAAGCGCGCTGTACTTCTTTCTGGGGCGTTTATCCAGCTTTCCGTGCCGCACCATCCGCGATGTTCCCGCTTTCCTGCAGCCGGTAGATTCCGCCGGGATGCTGCAGCTATTGAATCCGGAAACAGAAGAATTTCTCCATTCGGCGATGACCGGGGTAGCCTGGCGACTGGAACAGCGCAAGAGCCTGCATTTTATGCGCGAGCATCTGCTGCGGATGTCACACAATGCCCACATTCTTCTGGAATGGTCGAACGCAGAACTTAAACGGCAAATTGTGGGACAAAGCGAAGAAGATGGCGAATGCTACCGCGATTGCGCGCGCCAGCTGCACGTAGCGGCCATTGAATTCAGGCTGTTTGCGATTTTGTCGCTTATCAAGATTAACCTGTGGCTGGTGTTCCGCACACAGCCATGGCTGCCCCTGTCGCCACCCAGCCTGGCTGAACTCAACCATCTGGGCAGCTTCCGCTTTTTTGAACTGTATTCGAACCTCACCCGGGCAGTCTCCCAGCTGGGCCGGCACTACGGCACCGAGTTTCGCGATGAACTGTTGAGAGCGTGGGCGGTAGCGGCCTGATTACCAATCGAATCGAACTCTCCCCAGGGCAGCTTCGTATTCGATCCCAGGCACCTACTCCGAAATCACTCCAACCGTCCTGAGCCACGTTTCCACGAGCTGAGGCCATCCTGTGATCGGGAATTTTGTGCGTCGTAAACCAAACGCGTGCCCGCCTTGCGCATACAAATGCATTTCCACGGGAACGCCGGCCTTCTTCAGCGCGATGTAGTAAGCCAGCGAGTCGTTTACATTGTCCACGTGGTCATCCTCCGCCTGTAGCAAGAATGTAGGCGGCGTCTGGCTTGTGACATGGAGATCGGGGTTCAACGCAAGGCTTTCATCGGCGATCGAAAGATGATCCGAATGAGGGACCGCAAACTTTTTGGCGCCTTGCTTAGCATCCCACTCCGCCGCCGAGAGCGACAGATGGCCCGGATAAATAACCACCGCAAAATCTGGGTGGCAGCTCTCTTTGTCGGCGGCATCGACAACCGGATACAAACGCTTCGCAAAATGCGTGCTCATCGCTGCCGAGAGATGACCGCCTGCCGAAAACCCCAGCACTCCAATCTTGTGTGGATCAATGTGCCACTCCGCGGCGTGAAAGCGCACCAGCCCCACCGTCCTCTGCGCATCTTCCAACGCCATGGGTGATTCCGGATAGGGCCCTGATTTTGGATAGCGTGCCGATTTCGGATTCCGTCCCACACCCGGCACGCGGTACTTCAACAGCACACACGTGATCCCTTTCGCGGTTAGCCAGTCACAAACCTCCGTACCTTCGAGATCGATGGCCAGAATCTGATAGCCTCCGCCAGGAAACACGACGACCGAAGCACCCGTATTCTTCCCGATGGGCGAATAAACCGTCATCGTGGGAAGCGAGACGTTGCTGATGTAAGTCCATGGCCTTCCGCCGACGAGGTTTTCCTTCAGTCTCGTCGTGGCGACCTCCGGCACCGCAACCGGCTGCGCATCGGGCGCTGCGCCCGGCCAGATCGGCACCTGAGTATGTCCCGGCGACGGTTGCCAAACAGTCGTCTGCGCGCTCAGATCACCAAACGCAAACATAACGCAGAAAGCAAACAGCAAATGTCTCATTACAATCCTCACGGCCTACAGATAGAAACCGCTGGCGGAGCAATCAGGAAAACATTTTGAAGAGCCGGGATGCGTTTGTATTCTTCTAAACGGGTGTCCCCAACCCGCGAGCATGGTGATCAGACTTTCAGGGTCTACCATGTGTGGGCATGCACAACGCAGCGAACTCCAGAATGCACCATTTCCAGCCCTCAGATGTTTACGAGACTGGTTCTAATATCCTTTCAGCAAGTGCTTCAGCGTAGCCGTCAACGCTAGTGCGTCGTGGTCAGGAACCACGGCATCCACTCCAGCAGGCAGATCAGAACCTACAATCTTCCCACGAACAACCAGAACCACGCACAGGCTACGCCGGATCAGTTTGAGAGACTGTGCCACTGACCATCCTTCTGTCTGGATAAAGTGTTCCTGGTCCAGAATGACTGCGTCCACGGGATTGTTGACGCAGATGGCAACGGCGTGGTCCGGAGTGAACGTTGTCACCAGGCGATAGCCTAGACCCTTCAGCGCTTTTGCTGTCTGGCTATGGCGGCGGTCGGCCAGAAGCACGATTGTGATTTGGGAGCCCTTCATAGACGAGGAGTTAGCGCCATCCTCCCGCGGGGCGTAGATCAAGGCCGACAAGCACCCTCTCAGTGTTGGAGAGGTCGCCAATAATTTTCTTTACCGGAGTGGGCAGACGCCGCACCAGAGTTGGAACGGCAATGATCTGGTCACCACGCGCCAGCATGGGACGCTCCAGCAAATCGACAACCTGAATTTTATAGGCGCCATGCATGTGCTCCTCACAGAGCCGCTTGAGGTTTTCAAAAGCGCGGATGGAAGTAGGCGTCATGCCGGCGACATAAAGCCGCAGCTCCCATACCGGGCGCTTGAACGGAGTGGCCTTCGATTTTTTCCGATCTGCCGAACCGTTGTTTTCCGGCTTGCTGGCTGGTTTTTTACTTATTGCCATGAATCTCAATTCCTTTATCACTTAAAGTAAAACGGTGCATGCGCGTGTCATGGGACATGCCACGGGATTTCAACAAGTTCAGGGTACGCATGCGCTCCGACTCACCCTGATCGACGTCACCCAGAACCACCCACGTATCCATCAAGGATGAGATGCCGACGGCGGTTTCCTCCATGACGCCCGAGCCAAAAACCAGATTGGTGAACATGGCTGTGACGTGCTTGAGCTTGAGGAAATCAATCAGGCGGGTGAGCATGGCCTTGACGGAATGCAGGTCACCTACGGCGACCAGGTTGGTAATGGGATCAATGATGACCGCGGTCGGCTTAAATTCCTGAATTTCGTTATAGACAGTGGCGAGATGACTTTCCAATCCGGCAGCAGTGGGCCGCGTGGCATGAATACGCAAGAGCCCGCGATCGATCCACTTTTCCAGGTCCTGACCAACGGAACTCATATTGCGAAGAATCTGGCTGGGAGATTCCTCATAGGCGAAATAGAGGGCGCGTTCTCCGCGTGCACATGCGGCGCCAGCGAAAGCGGCGGGTGGTGTCCTAATTTGGTTATATAGCGCGATTGTCCTCTGGGGGGCCGCATTTGTCCCAGCGGCCTACGGG
>JBAVUZ010000730.1:0-1674 GCA_049697035.1 Candidatus Angelobacter sp.
CTGAATGTTTATGCGACGGTTGCCACCCTGGGACTGCTTTCTCATGCACATGCGTTTCAATTGCCGCCTGCGCTGCATATGCTGGGATCATGGCCGGTAATCCTGGTGTGTGCAGTGCTTTTCGCAATAGAGTTTTTTGCCGACAAGATCCCTGTCTTCGACCTGATCTGGAATGCCCTGAGCACCTTTGTGAAGGTACCGGTCGCGACGTTGCTTTCCTATGGAGCTGCGCAGCATCTTTCTCCGGGGTTACAAATTGCGGTCGCCGCGTTAGGCGGGGCCATCGCGCTGGCTGCGCACGGAAGCAAGATCGCGGTGCGCACAGCGGTCACGCCCTCTCCAGAGCCTTTCTCAAACATGGCTTTGAGTCTTGCGGAAGATGTTGCAGCCATTTCTCTTACCTGGTTTGCCACCCGGCATCCGATTACAGCCGGTATCATCGTGGCCATCTGCTTGTTGTTGGCGATTCTGGCGATACGTTATTTGATCCGCGCATTCCAACGGCTATTCCTGCAAACCCGAGCATTGCTGCACCCGTCTTCAGGAGTTTGACCTGATTGCTGGCCGCATGCGATATTTCTGGGTTGACTTTAACCGATTAGTAACAGTGTGCCAGGAGAACTCCCGCTTACATGGTCCGCCTTGTTCCTAGAGATACAAAGTTCTTCGATATGTTCGCTGAAATGGCCAGCAATCTGGGCGACGGCGCCCGTTTGCTCAAACAGACGCTCGAAGACTTCAAAGATGTTGACGCTCGCGTGCAGCAGCTCAAGGACATAGAGCACCGCGGCGACGACATGACTCACAATATTCTTACCAAGCTTAACCAGACTTTCATCACGCCGTTCGATCGTGAAGACATTTACCGCCTAGCCTCCTCGCTCGACGATGTTCTGGATTTCATCTATGCGGCCGGCGTTCGGCTGATTATGTACAAGATCACCAGCGCTCCTCCGGCCGCTTCGCTGCTGGCCGGAATTGTCGTCAAGCAGGCTGACCAGCTTACTGACGCTCTGGCTCGCCTGGGCAAGAAGCATGACAACGTGCTGGAGAACTGCGTAGAAATCAATCGGCTGGAAAATGAAGCTGATGGCGTGGCCCGCGCGGCTATTGCCGTGTTGTTCGAAAAAGAAAAGGACCCGATTTCCCTGATCAAGCTCAAAGAACTCTATGAAGTCCTTGAAACAGCCACGGACAAGGCTGAAGACGCCGCCAACGTTTTGGAAGGCGTCGTTCTAAAGAGCGCTTAAAAATGGAGCGCAACGACATTTCCTGATGATGGTACGCGGCGAGGCCGACCACGCCCCGAGCCGCTGATATCAAGGCCGAAAAGATCTGAACTACTGGAAAGGTCTTCAAGCGGTTTGGAGCGAACCGACATAATGAAACGAGGACGAGCTAAGTGCACCTGAGCGGATTGTTGGTTGCAATCACCATTCTGATCGCTCTTTCCTTCGACTTCATCAACGGCTTCCATGACGCCGCCAACAGCATTGCCACCGTCGTTTCCACGCGCGTGCTCTCTCCTAGACTCGCGGTCATCTGGGCAGCATTCTTCAACTTCGTTGCCGCGTTCGTGTTTGGGACAGCCGTGGCTAAAACCATTGCCGGCGGTCTCGTTGATCCGCACCAGGCAACGCAATATGTAATTCTCTCCGCTCTCGTCGGCGCCAT
>JBAVUZ010000731.1:0-3537 GCA_049697035.1 Candidatus Angelobacter sp.
CGCCCCGGCATGGAAGGAGTGCAGCCATCAGGGAGACAAAAATGATGGATTTCATAGCTACCGTCCGCGGCCCGGTTGACCAATGGCTGGCCGATCTTGCCGCTTAAGAGGAATTGTAGTCCGGAAGGATTGTCATTGTTGCTGCCAAATGCAGACCCGCAGTCGTTTGGGCGGTGATAGGGATCCCTCGCTGCCGCTCGGGAGTTTTCACAGCGGGATGTTCCCATGCTTCTTCGGTGGGTTTTTATCGCGTTTGGTCTGGAGCATTTCCAGTGCATCGATAAGTTTTTTGCGCGTCTCTTGCGGACGAATTACGGCGTCCACGAAACCGCGCTCGGCTGCAATGTAAGGGCTGGCAAAGCGGTCGCGAAATTCTTCAACCTTTTCATTGCGCGCTTTGGCGATCACCTCAGCTTTTTCTTTCTCTGACTTTGCTGAAAGTGCCGCTCGCTCGATTTCGCGCTTGTAAACAATGTTGACCGCGCCCTCCGCTCCCATCACGGCAATCTCTGCCGTGGGCCACGCGTAATTCACGTCCGTGCGGATATGCTTGGATGACATGACGCAGTACGCGCCGCCATAGGCCTTGCGCGTGATCACCGTGATCTTGGGCACCGTGGCTTCAGCAAAGGCAAACAGCAGCTTTGCGCCATGGCGGATGATGCCGCCGTACTCCTGCTGCGTTCCTGGCAGAAATCCGGGGACATCTTCAAAGGTAATCAGCGGAATGTTAAACGCGTCACAGAAGCGCACAAAGCGCGCGCCTTTCACCGATGCATTGATATCGAGCACGCCCGCCAGAAATGCCGGCTGGTTGGCCACGATGCCCACAGAACGGCCATTCAAGCGGGCAAATCCCACAACGATGTTTTTTGCGTAATGCTCGTGCGCTTCAAAAAAGTAACCGTCGTCCACCACGCGCGTGATCACATCTTTCATGTCATATGGCTGGCTGGATTCAATCGGAACCACGCTCTGCAGTTCGGAATCCGCGCGGTCAATGGGATCAGTGCATTCCCGGCGGGGAGGATCATCGAGGTTATTCGAAGGAATGAATCCAAGCAGCTCGCGCACCATCGAGAGGCATTCGGCGTCGTCATGCGCCATAAAGTGCGCCACGCCGGAAGTTTCATTGTGCGTCGCCGCGCCCCCGAGTTCGTCTTTAGTGACTTCTTCGTGCGTTACGGTCTTGATCACGTCCGGGCCAGTCACAAACATATAAGAAGTTTTGTCCACCATGAGGATGAAATCGGTAATCGCGGGTGAATACACGGCTCCGCCGGCGCACGGGCCCATGATGGCGGAAATCTGCGGAATCACGCCGCTGGCGAGCGTATTGCGGAGAAAAATATCGGCGTAGCCGGCCAGCGACATCACGCCTTCCTGAATGCGCGCGCCGCCGGAATCATTCAGCCCGATCACCGGCGCGCCCACTTTCATGGCCGTGTCCATAATCTTGACGATCTTGCCGGCATTGGCCGCTGACAGCGATCCGCCGAAAACGGTGAAATCCTGGGCAAAGACAAAAACCAGCCGGCCTTCAATGCGACCATAGCCCGTAACAAAGCCGTCGCCATAGACCTTGTTCTGCTCCATGCCAAAGTCCGTGCAGCTGTGCGTAACCATCTTGTCGAATTCCTCAAAGGTGCCTTCATCCAGCAGGAATTCGATACGCTCACGCGCGGACATCTTGCCTTCTTTGTGCTGGCGCTCCTGGCGTTCCTTGCCGCCTCCGACTTCAGCCAGCGAATCACGGCGCTTGAGCTCTTCAATCTTCTGTTCCAAATTCATCTTAGGAAGGATTATAGCTGTAGAGATTGCCGTTGCGCTGTGACCTGCTAGCTCGGCGCTTGTACCGCCGGACAACTCACTCCAGCAGCTTAGAGTGAGCAGTTGAGGTTAAGCGACCGCGAGGCTGGCTGGCGCGCCGAGAGATTGCATCAGGAGCAATTTGAGTTTGGCCAAGCGAACCATTATTACGGGTTGAAGCAGAACGAAATTATTGAAGAGTGTTGCCTGGCTCCCAGCGCCAGCGTTTCTTCTTGGCTTCCCACCACAACGCGGAATCCATTATCTGGGATTCCAGGGTCTTTATGACAAAGATGGGCGGCTTCTTTTTGCTGACGAGCATTCGCCCGACTTCAAACGTATCAAACGGAACGTTGATCAGGACGAACTTTGCCTTTGGCGTTGCAGCATGCCAGCTTTCTTTACCGCTACCGAAAATCACCAGGAGATGATGCGTGTGTCCCGGATCAGTGCTGAAGGTGGATGTTATTTTGGGATTGCCGAAACCGAAATAAGCGTGGTAAGGATCGGCCACTTCATACTTGAAAGCAAAAGAATCAGGCAGCGGATCTTTGCTATCGGCTACGATAGCGATATCTTCGACGCCATCGGTGTCAAAATCAGCTGTAATGTACGGCGGAGAAAATTTTGCAGGGATGGTAAAGGTATCGCCAAACTGCTGCTTTACGATCGCGGCAAGCTGCGTCAGATCGGTGGAGGCCGCAGCGGCCGCCGGTGCCGCCGGCTGGGTGGTCTGTGGCGATTGCGCAGCCGCAACGCACGCGGCCAGCAGCAGGAATTTGCCCAGAAACTTCATGAGCAAAGTCTATCGCTTTTCAGGGCCGAATGCGCCGCGAATTAGCTGTTTGAATCCTGCTCGCCAATAGCTGCCAGACGCTGTTTGCGGTTCATCCACGACTGCCAGATGGTCATTGTGGTCCCAGTGGCCAGGGCGGCAAAGAGCAACACCACCACGGGCAGAGGAAGGTAAAAATACATGCTAAGAATCCAGAGAACAAGTAATGCCAATGTGATCAACATGATTGCCGTATCCCTAAGGTGTGCCAGTGAGTTAGGCGCATCTTCCAGCTATGTAGGATGGAGAATGCAAGCTGCGAGTTAGCCGCAACTCAGACCTTAGTCGATTTTTATCTGCAATCGCACGTTAACTGTCTTTTGCGGGTCATCAACCTGTTCAAGCATCTTCCAGGCCCACTTGTGGCCGGGCACTTTTACCACTGTTTCTGCAACGAACTGGTGGACATAGGTGGCGTCATATGGCTGGCCTTCGGCCAGTTTCCATATCTGCTCTAACTTGTGCGCTTGTTCCGCCTCCACGCCCTCGATTTCCAGCTTGCCCATGCGGTAAAGATCGCCTTCCGTTACTTGAAAAGCATAGCTGACAGTATCGTTGACGAAGGATGGCAACGGCTTGATGCTCATGGCCTCTCGCCCAAATTTTCCATAGAGCTTCCGCACCTGCGCCAGATCGCGGTCCAGTTGCAGGGCATCCACTGGATTGCCGGTTTTCAAGGTAATGTGTTTCGTAAGCTCGGCGCTGGAAATCAACGTATTGCCTGACCAGCTCAGCCCTGCCAGCCGATACGGCTCGCCTTCCGATAAAGTCGCATCCACTGTCACCTGAGATTTGTCATCGACTTTTGGTTTGATTTCAGTGATTGCAAACTTCAAATATCCGTGCTGCTGGTAGATCGGCGTCAGGTTCTTTTCCAGGACGATAGCTACGTC
>JBAVUZ010000732.1:0-2082 GCA_049697035.1 Candidatus Angelobacter sp.
ATCAAAGACAATCGACGGATAGAAGCCCGGCGCTAATCAGATTCGCGCAAGGCAAGTAGTTTTCAAAGTTGTTGCGTCATCTTAGGGGGATAAGCCCTTCAATCCCGCAACGCCCGCAGCTTCTTCACAAGGGCATGCACATCATTCTGCTGAAACAGCCGTATCGCCGCGATTCCCGCCGCTCCTGCCGCCGCGCACTGTTGCGCATTTTCCAGCGTAATGCCGCCAAGCGCCCAGAGCGGCATCGGCGGCTGCGCCGCTTCTGCGCGATGGCAAATCCGCCGAAGCTGCTCTAAGCCTTCAGGATTCGCCGATCCACTCTTCTCAAACACCGGCCCAAACACAGCAAAGCTTGCGCCATGCGCTTCAGCGCTTGCCACCTCGGAAAGAGAATGTGTGGAAACTCCAATCACCGGCTCACTCCTGCCCGCGCGCGCAAAGATAGATCGCACCTCGCTTGCCGATAAATCATTCGCCGGAAGATGCACACCATGTGCACCGCAAGCCAGCACTACGTCAGTTCGAGAATTGATCAGCAACTGCGTGCGCGAGCCACCGAGCGCGGCCACGGTCTTCAGCGCCAGGTCTTCCAGCGCTCTAGTTTCCAGGTCCTTCTCCCGCAGTTGGACCAGATCAACGCCAGCGGCAGCGCACTCGGCTATTTTCGCCAGCAGCCGCTGTTCCTGTTCATGGCCATCGCCCGGAAACTGCCGCCGGTCCGTGATGTAGTAGAACTGCAAGGGCATTGGCCAGCATTGTAATTGGCTCCGCAGCCATCGCAGCAAGGCAACTTGGCAGGCGGAAAACTACTCTCTTAAGAGTGCCTCTTACGCTGCAACTCGTATGGCTTTTTGCGCTCGCGCTCCCTATCGCCTGCATCGCCTGGACCGTGACGCATGAAGAAGTCTTCCGTGAGCCGCGCGAATATTGTGTCCGCCAGAGTGAGATTCATCCCAACCCCGCCTGCCGCAAATTTTTCTTCCTCTTTACCTGCGAATTCTGCTTCAGCCATTACGTCACGGCCTTTTTCCTTGTGCTCACGCATTACAAGCTTCTGTTCGACGACTGGCGCGGCTACCTGATCGCGCTCTTTGCGCTCGTCTGGATCGCCAACCAGTACATGAGCGTTTACGCCCGCCTGCGGCTCGATATCCGCAAGGATCGCGTCGAGATCAAGCACGTCGAGAAAAAAGTGGAAGAGATGGAAGAGAAGAGAGCGGCTTAAGCTCTTCTTTTTTTCATCCCGAGCGCAGCGAGGATCCCTATCGCCGCGACTCTCTGTGGTGAGAATCAGGAAGTTGCCTGAATATCCTTGGTTGCCAAGCTGGAAACCAGTAGTATTTATCGCGACAAGGAGGTTTAGTTAGATGAAATCTTCTATTCTCCGTTTAGTTCTTGTTGCCGCCACGCTCGCAGGCATCCCGTTCGCTCAGACACAGCAAGCGACGAAACCCAAGGCACCAACAGCGTCTCAGTCGGCCTCTCAACCTTCACCCGAGATGCAGAGTTTGATTAAAGCGCTCTCCGGCAGATGGTCCCTCGCCGTGCAGTCCACGGGAAGTGCAATGCCCGCAAAGGGCGAAGAAACGTGGCATCCAGGTCCCGGCGGATTAACTTTTATCGAAGAGGAAACATTAAATATTCCGGGGCACGAGATACTTCTTCTGGGTGTCCTTTGGTAGGACGGCAACACTAAAAGCTTCCATGGCATGGAGTGCAATAACGGACTCGCCTATGTGTGCGATTTAAAGGGAGCCCTCACTGACATCACTCTGCAATGGGACGGCAAGCAGCTGGTCCTGACTGAGCAGGAGACCCACAATGGCAAAAAGTCGGTATGGCACGAGACTTTCGCTGAGATCACTGCAAATTCATTTACTCAAACAGGGGATTCCACCGACGCCGAAGGCCATTCGACTCGTTTATTGACGATCCACGCAACGCGTATCCCGGAAGGCAGCTAGAGCGTTTTCATGGTTAATGTAGACCATAGCCGCAATGTTCAAACCAGGCGGCAGCATTTTCGGCAGTGACAGCAGCTAAGGCTTCGGCGATGGCCGATTCCAGGGTCTCCAAGCTGCG
>JBAVUZ010000733.1:0-4590 GCA_049697035.1 Candidatus Angelobacter sp.
CGAAACGCGGCCATTGCTGATGTGGTCAATGTTCGCCGCCTGTTTTGCCAGCAACGCGGGATTATGGAATGTTGGGCGCACTGCCACCATCAACTCCAGTCTGTGCGTCACCGCCGCGAGCGCCGCAGCCGTGGACCATGCGTCGAGCGACGGTTCTTCCGGGCCCTTGATGTCGTTCAAATTGAGCTCGGCGATTAACGTGAGGTCAAAGCCGATCTCTTCACTGCGCCGCGCCAGCCCGCTGACGTATGCCCAGCTGGTTTCCATCTGCTCATCTTCCACGTTGCGCAACCAACCACCGAAAACAGGGAGCCAATATCCGTATCGCATTACACGGCCTCCTTTTCCAGAAAGTCCACCAACCGCACGAACGGATCAAAGCCAACTACCTTTGGTCCGTCAGCCACGAAGTTGGAAAGCGCGTTGATGTCGTAAAAGTAAAGCTTTCCGTCGCGATCATCGATGATGTGCTCAATCCCACCAACTTCAATTTGCGCCTCCTGCATGATGCGTTCGACTTGCTGAATAATTTCGTCCGATGGCGTGTAACCCTCAACTTTAAGGCCCGTTTTCGGCGCATCGACGGGACATGCGGCCCGGGCCAGTTCCTGACCGCCTGTGGTCTTGCAGATGTCCGCCGGGCAGAGATCGAAGGTTTCACCGGTAAGGTGGACTTTGATTCCGTAGAGAAACTTGCCGCCGACAACCTCCACGCGAATGATGTGGCCGCCGCGCGCGGGAATAAATTCCTGAACCAGCGCTGTTGTGTCCAGGCCCAGATCGAGCGTGCCTGCTTGAACCGCCGTCTCCAGTTCCTCCCGGGAATTGAATTTGGTTATACCGGCGCCGCTGCCGCCAATGTTCGGCTTCACCACGATAGGGAAGCGCAGCCCCTCGGATGCCTGCACCGCATCCGCCGGATTGTTGATCACGCGGCTCTTGGGGTAGGGAAGTCCAAGCCTCTCAAGCAGTGAAAGCTGAAGGGCTTTCGATGTCTCGTAGCGAAATGCCTTCTGTCCGTTCACAATTCGCTTGCCACGCTGCTCAAGGTGATCGAGATAATAGAGTGTGTAGAAGATCGCCTGACCGTGTCCTCGGCGATAGGCGGAAGGGCTCATTCGATTGAACACCAGTGAGTATCCGCCTTCGCCATTCAAATGGGCAGGATCGAAATGGTGCTGGGCCGCGTCAATGCGGACGAATGGAACTCCCCGGCGCTCCAGCTCCTTGAAGAGCGGAACGAACCAGTGCGGGTGTTCATAGTAAATTGCGATTGGCTTCTTCAGCTTTGACATGCCTTCCTCTTTCCTGAGAGGCGCCGCTTGTCCCGTGTGAGAAGCCAAAACAAAAAGGCCGCTCACTTTGAGCGGCCCCGGTTTAAATCTGAGTCCAAAATCTAAGAAAAATTGCTCAGCACCGGCCGCTCGCGTGTACACATACACATACAGCAACACATGGCCATGTTGCTGGCGGAAGCCGGGTTGGTGAATAACTGGTGCATCTGAGTGTCAAATCCTACACCCGAGGCGCGGGGACAGTCAAATATTCTTCTTTCGTCCCTGGCAACGATGGTGCGTGCTTTCTTTTAACGGCGGACTGCGGATTGAGCTTTGAGGTGGAAGAGAACCAATGTTTGCTTTCCTGCAACCGCCTCGTACCAAAGCATTTAAAATGTCACCATGGACGACGACACCGGCATCTTTTCTGGCAATGAGCGCAAAGAAAAAGAGCAGCAGATGCTCAAAGAAGGACGTCTGCCGCCAGGCCAGTCACTCACGCTAAAATGGCCGGTTTTGCATTACGGGTCGGTACCACGGTTTGATCCTGCGCGTTGGGACTTCCACATTCGCGGATTGGTAGAACAGCCGCTACGGCTCAAATGGGACGAATTCAACAAGCTACCCAAAGTCAAAACGCATAGCGACTTCCACTGCGTCACTCGCTGGAGCCGCTTTGACAATGACTGGCAAGGCGTTGCATTTCAGGAAGTTCTTAAGCTGGTGAAACTTAAGCCGGAAGCGAAGTACGTACTAATCCATGCCGAACAAGGCTTCACCGCCAACGTGCCTTTAATCGATCTTGACCGCGACGATGTCCTCTTTGCCACGCACCATGACGGACAGCCGCTCACAACTGATCATGGCTATCCCCTCCGGCTGATTGTGCCGCATCTTTATGCCTGGAAATCAGTGAAGTGGGTGCGCGGACTGGAGTTCACAGACCATGATGTCCCGGGCTTCTGGGAGCAGAATGGATACCACATGTATGGCGACCCGTTTCTGGAACAGCGGTTTGATACGGACTAGCGTTTTTCTGTAATCCCGAGCGTAGCGAGGAGCCCTATCGGTAACTATGCAGTCCACCCTTTATCGAGAATTGCTTTTGCCACGTCCAGCTTGTCGAATTGCCACGTTGTCAAAAAAAGCCCCTACTTTACAATCGCGTTATAACCATCCCCAGACAATCGAGTGCGCATGGCTTCAGCATCTTTCCTGTCGCTGAATGGACCAACCTGCACGTGGAACAAGGGATCGCCTGCAGCATTGGCGATGAAGACCGGATATTGTTTCTTCCGCAGTGCCGTAACCAGGATCTCAGCATCTTCCTGTTTCGAGACGGCTGCCACCTGCACCATGAATGAGCTAGCTGAACCGGCTTTAGCATCTGTTCCCGCAGTGGAAGTCGCGCTTTGATCTGGCGTTTTGCTGCCAGATGACGGCTGAGCCGCGGCTGGTTGATCAGCAGGCTTGGTGGCTGAGCTTGTGTCGCTGGCTGTAGCGGCCGCGCAGTTAGGCGATCCAGGAGGACAGGTCTGCGTGACAGCTTCAGGGGTCCTGTTGCCGGCATAAGGTTTGCCGGCGCTGCTGCTGGGGACCGTCGCAACGATCTCAGTTTTTCCGCCGGCGCTGTTGCTCTTGCCCAGCAGGTATCCCATGGTGAAAAACACGCCGCATACAATCGCCAGGGCAAAAAAGATGCCAAGAAGCTTGCCCGTACTCAACGTGATTTCAGTGTCGCGTACCTGATCCTCTTCTTTTGCCGACATCTGTGTCCCAGTTGCCATTTCTCCCCCGGTTTTTAGCTAAGCTTGCCCCCAGTGTAACCCGATTTCTACTTGTTGGAGATCTTTTCTACCGCTTTGGTAATCGCGGAGATCATGTCCACTGGTAATGGGAAGACGATGGTGGTGTTCTTTTCCACGCCAATTTCCGTGAGTGTTTGCAGGTAGCGCAACTGGATGGCAATGGGCTCGCCAGAGAGAATGTGTGCCGCTTCCATAAGCCTTTGCGACGCCGAGAATTCGCCTTCCGCATGGATGATCTTCGCGCGTTTTTCGCGCTCGGCTTCCGCCTGTTTGGCCATGGCGCGCAGCATGGATTCAGGAAGATCAACCTGCTTAACTTCGACGTTGGAGACTTTTACGCCGTAGGGCGCGGTATGCTGGTCCAGAATGCTCTGGATGCGGGTATTCAGTTTGTCACGATGCGCCAGTAGTTCGTCCAGTTCAACTTCACCGAGCACCGACCGCAAAGTGGTCTGGGCAAACTGCTGTGTCTGCCAGTAATAGTTCTGTACCTGCACCACCGCCTGCGGGGCGTTGACCACGCGCCAGTAGATCACGGCGTTCACTTTCAAGGTCACGTTATCGCGGGTGATGATGTCCTGCGGCGGGACTTCAAGGGCTTGCTGGCGCAAGTCAATCCGCACCATTTTCTGGATTGGAGGGAATACCAGGATGAGTCCGGGGCCTTTTGCATCCTGCTGAAGACGGCCAAGGGAAAAGATCACGCCGCGCTCATATTCGCGCAGGATCTTTATGCAGTTAAAAACATAGAGAAGAACAATGACAACCGGAACAAGGACAAAAAGCACTGGCGCCTCCATCAGGTAGCGAGTAGGAAAGTCGAACGGATTTTATGGCACACGGGTAACAAAAGCAAAAAATTATCCTGCGATTGAAGGCTGAGGTATTGCCTCGTGCACTGGCTCTACGTGCAGCACCAGGTTCTCTACCTGGCGAACCACCACTCGGCGTCCAGCATCCACATTGGCCGGCGAGATCGCATCCCATAGTTCGCCCTGGACGAAGACCTTGCCGGAAGGCGTGAGCGGCGCACAGACAATTGCCACTTCGCCGATCATCCCTTGCGCGCCGGTTACGACTTTGTTTCTACGGGCCTTGAATGCAATGGTCATAAGAAAGATCGTGATGATCCCAATCGGGAGCGCTACGGATAAGGCGGCCCAGAGATGTACGCGCATTTGCGGGATCGGTCCATCCACCAATAACAGCGCACCAATCACCATCAAAACAATGCCACCCGTCCCAGCAATGCCGTGAGTCTGAAGCTTCGCTTCCAGCACGAACATAGCGAAAGAGGCAATGATCATCACCAGCGCCATGGAGCGTAAGGGAAGCAACTGCAAGGTATAGAGCGAAATCGCAACTGCTACAAAGCCCACCACTCCGGGCAAAATCGCTCCAGGGTGGTTGAATTCGAAGAAGATACACAGCAATCCCAGCGCGAAAATGATGAAAGAAATGTTGGGATCCATTAGAACAGAGAGTGTGTGCTGCCGCAGTGTGAG
>JBAVUZ010000734.1:0-3492 GCA_049697035.1 Candidatus Angelobacter sp.
GTAATATCTTCATTGATGTTCTCTTTCAAAAGACATTTATCGGCGGTCTTGGGCGGAGGCGCAGCCCGTCGGCCCGCCTGGGCCAGTAGCGTTCCCGGAAGAACCATCGCGAAGATAAGTGCCAACAAACAGCGTTCTGTTTTCATAGGCAAGATTTTACAAGATCGCCCGTATTCGCCGCGCTCATCGTCGCAAGCCCCCTTCTTCGCGAATCCGCGGCTTCTCTGCTGCTCCCGATTACCAATGGTTTTCGATAAGAATGTCCTCATCCGTTATTCCGTTGCTACCTTTCTATACGGCCGCGCCAAAATGGAACGCGAAAGTACCAACGTAATTGCTCGCCTGCACAGAAATCTTGATGCAGCCTCTTTCACGTAGCTAACATGCATTCTCGCTAGACACTCGCTCCGATCCACGCGTTTCCCGCGCTCGGCCAGTGAACGGCTCCCTGAATCACCGTGCATGATCGCCATGCCCGGCGTCTCACAATTTCCAAGAGGAGAAAAACAGTCTGTATGAGCAAGATGCAGAAAACTTCTGCTACCTGCGGCGGCACCCTGCTGTCGCTGATCCTGGTTTTGACCTGCTTTCCGTTTGTTACCGCGGCTTCAGCGCAGTCCAAGCCGCAGGTGACTCCGTCACCCACGGCGCCATTGACCCCGCAACCCATCGACCTGCCAGGCAAGCCGTCAGATAAGCCGGGAAGTTTCCCTGTTACTGCCGACACAGTCAATGGCTGGGTCAGCAATAATGACCAGACATCCATTCGCGCGCACGGTTGGGCGCTGTGGCAGGGCATTACCGCCATTACGCCGCATTCGGAAGGATGGCCCGTGTTCGATACCTGGTACACCGACACCGAAGTCGAAGCCGGCCGTCCTACTTCGCCGAAGGCGAGCTTGTTCAAGGCCACTCGCGCCGCGGGCCGTCCTACGCACCACTTTGAAGATTTCGAGCAGTTCCACCATGCGAAAGTGTTGGACAAAAAATCTGCGCTGCACAAGCTGGTGATCGGCCGCGCCCCAGGCGGCACCCAAGTGATCGGGTTCAACAAGTTCAACGTCGATTACGCCAGCTTCGTGTGGAACAACAACTACAACACGGCCACAGGTTTATGGGCGGTGCAGAACTCCTGGCAAGTAGGCACCCCGGCGGCGCAGCGGATCATCACTCCGTTTCCCAATACCGCAATCAGCTTGAAGCCGGTCTACGAGGTGGTGAACGGCCCCGCGCATAACAGCGGCCTCACGGTGCTGCCTTACTGGCTCGGCGATCTCACTACCGGCCCTTCCAACAGCAACAACCAGGCCAATCCCACCTTTGGCACCTGGAACCAGTGCGTGGTGGTCTACACCACGCCTCAGTCGCCCACTTCACAGATCGCGCAGACCTGCGCCAACGGCCAGCAGCCCAGCGGAAACGTCAGCGTGAAGGACTTCTTCAATTTCGAACTGACCGCCGACGAAGCCAGGGGAATCTGCACGATCCAGCCGGACGTACAGCCCTGCCCGGTGAAGGCGGGTGACTTCGCCGTCCTGGTGGCCATCCACATGACCACCCGTGAAGACGACAACTGGACCTGGCAGACCTTCTGGTGGAATTACGGCCAGCAGTTCCCGTACGGTGCTCCGCCGAAAAGTATTGTCAAGCCGTTCAATAACTACGCAATGTGTACGGCCTATTCCATGACCACCAATCCGCCGAACAGCCTGAACGGGCAAAATGTGCTTTGCTATAACCCATACCTGGAAACCGGGCTCAGCGGTGTTGTAGGAACTCAGTCCAACTGCATGTCGTGCCACAACACGGCGGCGTATGGCAACAACCCCAACAACCTGCCGGTCACGAACACGAACTTTGTGCAACCGAACCCGAATTACCCCAGCTTCCTCAACATGAGCGACAACATCTCACCCACTGACCCGAACGACGCCAACTATTATTACGCCTGCAATACCAAAACCGACTTTTCCTGGTTCCTTGCCGCTTTGGTGGCAACAGGAACGGGAGCGCCCACCAACATCGCGGCCTGCACCAATCCCAACGGGACAACCCCAACACCGCCGGCTGCGAAAGCCAAAACGAAAGCACCGGCGAAAAAACCCGCCAAAAACTAAAACTTCTGCGCTCGTGGCAGTAGCCTTCAGGCCCCGTTCCGCTCTCCGCGGACGGGGCTTACGGCTTGCCGGGGCGCGATCGCGGCGGTTCCTCCGGCCTCCGTGATAGATTTTTAGCAATGCCGCCGATCTCCATTCCCCAGACCCTGCTCATTGACGCCGACGACACGCTCTGGGAAAACAACGTCTATTTTGACCAGGCGATTGCCGACTTCATCGAGCGGCTGAACCACCAACACCTTTCCCCCGACGAAGTCCGGAAATTTCTATATGAAGTAGAACGCGAGACGGTGCTGGAGCGCGGCTACGGATCGCACAGCTTCTCTCATTCGCTGGTCAAGTGCTTTGAGCGCCTTTCAGAAAAGCCGGTCACCCCGGAGCTGCATGAGTTCATCTGGGGCTTTGCTCACAAGGTGTCGAACTATCCCATTGAACTGATCGATGGGGTGCCGGAGACGCTGAACTATCTTTCAGGCCGTGGCCACCACATGGTGGTCATGACCAAAGGCGATTTCACTGAGCAGGCGGGCAAGGTGGAGCGCTCCGGCATCAAGGAATATTTTGCCGCCGTTGAGATCGTGGCGGAGAAAACCGAGTCTGCTTATAAAGAGATCGTCGCCAAGTATGAGTTTGAGCCGCAGCTCACATGGATGGTCGGCAACAGTCCCCGGTCAGACATTAATCCGGCGCTGGCCGCCGGCATCAATGCCGTCTTTGTGCCGCATGATCTTACCTGGGCGCTCGAGCATGAGACGGTGAATCCCGCGCCTGAGGGGCTAAAGCTTCTTCAAGTGGAGAAATTTGTAGAGCTGCAGGAGCATTTCTAGACCTGGAAGCCGCCGACCTCCCCTATCTCTGATCCGTGTCATCCGTGTTTATCCGTGGTGAGGTTTTGGTTTTCAATTTTGGCAATTACCCGATTTTGGCAATTCCGGTGATAGGCGCGCTCTGCGCGCCAGCCCCTCTGCCTGCATCCTTCAGCCATGCCCCCACCCCCCATAGCACCTTTGTTGAAAACAAAGGCCCAACCCCGATTCGACCGAGCGGTGACCGAGCGGTCGAACGCCTTTTTCCCCGTTTTTCAGGGCTCCAATCGCGGTCAATTTTGGCCCTGTTTTCTCTTTTCAACTGTCCGGTCGGCAGAGGGTCGCAAACGGAAGGGGTTGGTTTTTCTGCTAATTGCCAGTTGCCAATTGCTAGCTGCTTGTTTTCAAAGATCCCTCACCGCATAGCGGCTCCTCACTGGGAGGAAAACAATTTACTTTACTGTTTGTTCGCCCCGAAGTCAAGTTTTTTCTAGTGGTTCCGTTGCGGTTTGGCAGTGGTGTTTTGACTCTCTTTTCCTCGTATCTCAATCAAACTGCGACTATGTTCG
>JBAVUZ010000735.1:0-7001 GCA_049697035.1 Candidatus Angelobacter sp.
CTGTGATCGGCGAAGCATCTTAAATTGAAGAGCCATAAAGTTCTGCAATCAACGTCTAAATCTCAGAGCATTGGCATTCATCGTTTTGCGATGGTTTTAGTAAGCTACAGGAGTGAGTATTTCTCCCACCGAAATACCTTCCGAATCGGAGATGAACAGATTTCTCAAGCGCTGGCTTGTGTTTGCGTCCCAGCGTGAAGAACAGGTTTTCCTTGCCCTGACTTTGGTGATTGGCGCGCTCGTCGGCCTCGCCGTGGTTGCGTTTATCGTTCTGACTGAGCACATGGGACTGCGCCTGTATCCGGTTGGCAGCGATCCCTGGAGACGCGTGCTAATCCCCATTGCAGGATCGCTGGCGATGGGCTATCTGCTGGCCCGATATTTTCCAAATGCCCGAGGCAGCGGCGTACCCCAGACAAAAGCGGCATTGTTTGCGCGCGAAGGATATATCTCACTACGCACGGTAATAGGGAAGTTTGGCTGCACCGCGGCGACGCTGGCCAGCGGAATTCCGCTGGGGCGCGAAGGCCCATCGGTGCAGGTGGGAGCGGGAATCGCTTCCGTGCTGGGACGGCGGCTGGGATTGCGTCAGGAAAAAATAAAAGCGCTCATTCCTGTGGGATCGGCCGCTGCCATTGCCGCCGCGTTCAACACGCCCATGGCTGCCGTGCTGTTTTCCCTTGAAGAAGTGATGGGAGACCTGAATGCGCCCATCCTGGGGTCGGTCGTGCTTGCGTCTGCCACTTCATGGGCCATATTGCGTGTGTTGCTCGGTAACAATCCGCTGTTTCATGTCCCACAGTATGAATTGGTCAATCCTGCAGAGTTTGCGATTTATGCGGTGCTGGGGGTTGTCGGGGGACTTTTATCCGCAGCCTTCACCAGGCTCTTGTTAGGCATGCGCACGCGCTTTTTGCTGTTGCCCATCAAGACACGATGGTGGTATCCGGTGACCGGCGGTCTGCTGGTTGGATTGATGGGCTGGTTTGTGCCGCAGGCGCTGGGAGTTGGCTATAGCTACGTTGGCGACGCGCTGAACAATCATATGGCCTTGAAGTTGATGGCGCTCCTGGTTGTGCTGAAACTCTTTGGGGTAACCGTGAGTTACGCTTCAGGCAACGCCGGCGGAATCTTTGGCCCGGCGCTGTTTCTTGGCGCGATGCTTGGAGGAACCATTGGCAGCATAGCCCACCACTTTTTTCCTGCTTCCACGGCCCTGCCGGGAGCTTATGCGCTGGTTGGCATGGGAGCGCTGTTCGCGGGGATTGTTCGCGCGCCGATGACTTCTGTGCTGATGATCTTTGAAATGACGCACGACTATGCGGTCATTGTGCCGTTGATGATCGCCAACCTGGCGAGCCTTTTTATTTCTTCAAGGCTGCAGAAGCAGCCCATTTATGAAGCGCTGGCGCATCAGGATGGCATTCATCTGCCGGACTCGAAATCAAGATCAGGATTCGGGCAGCGCAAAGTGTTCCAGGCAATGCGGAAGGCCACGGAAAACCTGACAGCGCAATCGAGCGTGCAACAGGCGATTGAACTGATTGCCAACAGCCAGTTCCGCGCATGGCCACTTATGGACGAAGGAAACATTGTCGGGGTCTTAAGCAGAACAAAGCTAACGAATGCGGTTGATGAAGGTAAGTCAGCAGAAACGCTCTTGAGCCTGCTGGATACAATTGAGTTTCCCCACGTGCATACTGACCACGCTTTGCATGTCGCACTGGAGCGTATGAGCAGCGCGCGTATCGATATTTTGCCGGTGGTCAATCGGGCAGACGTCCATAAGCTTGAAGGCATAGTTACGTTGCGCGACGTGCTTGATTCGTATGGTGTGGACTCCGTTGGCTCCGCTTAAGCGCTGGCTTTTGAGTTTTTCTTCCATAGGGATGGTTATCGCCCTTCGCAGCGCAAATTGCTTTTCGGAGAGTCCTTCTCCCAAGCCATTTAGGCACTAGTTTCCGACAACTCAAATGCACTGTACTGCCCAGGGAAATGCAATCGTACGCCAGGGATGTTCACACTCCGGTTGCGAAAAGTGTACTTGTGTACATGTCTCTTTCATTACAGCAGCCGATGAAGGACATGTACTTCGAAGTTGTTCTGCTGATCGCGCACGCGTGTCTTACCAGAGTTAGCGATATTCCGGCGGCTTCCATCTGAGAGCCACTGGGCATCGAACAACAGGCTTGCAACAAAAATCAAGGTACGTGCGGCTGAATCATTCCATCCGGGCCAAATGATCCTTCCGTCCCCCTTAAAAATTATTGGGAGAACACTCATGAAGACTCGTATTGTTAAATCGCTGTTTGCCTTAGCTCTGATTCTTGCCGCAGTTAGTTCCGCCTTCGCCGCTGTAGCGGTGCCTAATCCTCTGTCACCCGCCTCTGGCGCGAGTTTGCAATCACCACTTACGATCTCGTGGTCCGCCGTGACCGACCCCAGCGGGATTCTGGGCTATAACTGGCAGGTCAGTACCTCTTCAACGTTCCCGACGATTGCCCTGCAAAATTCGACGAACGTAGGAACCACGCAGGATACAGTTAGCGGCCTGCCCAATGGCACATATTTCTGGCGCGTTCAGGCGGTAAGTGGCGCATTCGTGAAGAGCGCGTGGTCCGCTGCACGCAGCTTCAACATTACGGGCGCAGGCCCAGGACAGCCGGCCGCGCCGGTGTTGTCACCGACCAAGGCATATTCCACATTTCATCCGCTGGAAGTAATCTGGTTTAACTGGTCGCCGGTGACCGGAGCGGCGAGCTACGTGCTTCAGGTTTCCACCGACTCAAGTTTCCCCGTAAGCACCACAACTTCATTCAACAACATTCCGAACCCGACGTATTCCTTCGCCACGCCCAACGAAGGTTCATACTCAGCGCGCGTATATGCAGTGAACTCGAACGGCATCGCCGGAGTGCCATCGAACATCATCAACTACACAGTCTTCTACAACAATCCCATTGCAGCGCCGCCAGCGCCAGTTTCGCCTGCGAGTGGCGCGACATTAACACTGCCGGTCCAGGTTGCATGGACTGATGTTGCCAACCCGCAACCGAGCGGCTACGAATTGCAGATCGCAACAGATTCCGGCTTCCAGCAGATTGAAGACGATTCGCCGCAGCTCAACAATCCCACCCGTACCGCGCTTTCCTTGACGTCGGGCCAGAAGTTCTGGCGCGTACGCTCCGCCCAGGGCGATGCTTCACCCACCACTGCTGCCGTAACGGCGTGGTCGGCTGCAGGATCATTCACCATCAGCTCAACGCCGGCAGCGCCCGCATCACTGGTTCTGACGAACAACACTCTTTACAGCGGCAACACCACATGGGTGCAGATACAACTTAGCGCGGCAGCGCCAGCCGGCGGTGCGGTCATCAACCTCACCAGCTCGAATCCAGCCGCTGCTCCTGTGCCGGCTTCAGTGAACATGCCGGGCAACACCGCATGGATGCAGTTCCAGATGCAGGCTGGACAAGTCACTTCATCAACACCGGTCACCCTTACGGCCACGCTCAACTCAGGACAAGCCAGCGTGCAGTTCAACGTTTTGCCGCCATCGCTTAAATCCATCACGATGAATGCCCCAACCGTCAGCGGCGGAGCCCAGGTAGGCGCAATCGCAATGCTCAACGGGCAGGCGCCGGCAGGCGGAGCGGTTGTGGACTTCAGCAGCGACTCACCTTCTGCCATGCCACCGGCGTTGGCGACAATTCCAGCAGGCAATTCGTCTGTCTCCATCTCAATTCCTACGAACATGGTGGCAGCCAACACGCTGGCCAACATCAGCGCCACCTGGAACGGTGTAAGCGTTCAAGCACCGCTAACAATCACACCGCAAGGCCAGCCTGCATCCATCGCTCTGAGCCCGGCTTCGGTAAGTGGAATAACCAGCTCCTTTGCGACCGTGACCATGGCAGCGCCTTCAGCTACTGACCAGATTTTCCAGATCAGCAGCAACAATGCGGCCGCAGCGCTGACGGCAAACTCAGTGACGATTCCTGCGGGCAGTACGACCGGCGGGTTCTTTATCAACGCTGCCGCGGTAAGCACGCAAACGCTGGCCACGATCTCAGTCTCAGGCGGCGGAGTAACACGCTCAGCCACTTTGACGCTGAATCCGGTCGTTGCGCCAACCACAATCTCACTGTCGGTAAGTGCGGGCGGCCGCAGCGGCGAGCGAGTGATATCCAACCCAACAGGCCTGAGCGTTGCAACCGGCAGCACCGGCTCTGCGCAGTTTGCGCCCGGAACTGCGGTAACGCTTAGTGTGGCCAGCGGTCGCGATGCCATCTGGAGTGGCGCATGCTCCAGCGGCGGCAACAAGACCAAGACCTGTACGCTGACGTTGAACGCAAATTCGTCAGTGACAGCGAACGTGCAGTAAGACCGCACGCGACAAGAAGCGCTCCCGCCCCCGGCGACGAACCCGGGGGCGTTTTTATTGCCTGGAGTTGCCGTGGATGTCTTTAACTGGCGGCCGCGATGTGTGACGTTGTCTGGAGATCAACTTCAGCGTCAAAGCGTCCCAGGGCCTGGCATGGGTATCCAGCGTGATAGCGCATGGAAAGTCTGCCGCCCGTAAAGAAGGTTTCCGTATAGCTGACCGTTGCCGCATCAGGACGGTGCACACAAATGCTGAACGAGCCACGCACCGGCGAGTGCGACGCATGAAGACCACGCAGCCATTCGGCTGAGCCTGCGTCGCGGCGGCGCCAGGCCTCATAACACGTGCTGCCCCGGATCTTGCGCGCCATCTCGTCGGAAACGCCGGAGGAAAACCAGTGGCGAACGTCCCAGCCGATGCGCAGGAACTTTAATTCGTTCCCGTCCCACTGGCACTGGCTTATGATCTGCTCAGTGGGAAAGATACCGACCAGCACAAAAGGCAACATGCCGCGCAGGTCCTGATGCTGAAAGTGCCTCATGGCTGCGGGGAATTGCGACGATTCCAGAAGAGCGGGAATAATCTCCCCGCGGCTACGCTCCTTCGCTTTCGCTTGCGGGCCGGAATTCTGGTTAAGGAGGGCAAACGTTATACCGGCGGCATTGGAGCCGATCCATGTGCCTCCCCCGCTTTCACGCGGATAAACAACGGACATGTTGGCAACTGTGGTTGCCTCAGGCACAAGGGCAGTTTCGCGGGTGAGCCGCTCGTCACGATTCATGCCGAGCAGATATCCGTTGGGCTTCGGGATGAAGGTCAACGTGCACATCTTGGTCCGCCGCCGCTGCGCTGGGACTATGCGTTTAGAAGCACTGCCGCAGCGCAATACTGCCTGTATCATACTGCGAAAAGACCTCTATAAAAGAAAACGTGGTTCCCCGGGAACTCTGAACGCCTTTGCCCGTAATGTTATTGAGCCCCGGACCTCACCCTGCACCGCTTAGGTTAAGGCCCATTATTACTGGACAGCAATTGCTTATGCGCTCACAATTCCCTGTACCCGCTTCTGACTGCCGTAAGCTCTCTTCTGAGAGAAAGGATTTTCCTGCCATGAATAAGTTGTTCAAGAGCCTCTTGTGCTTCGTGCTGTTCGTCGCCGCCGTAGGAGCGAAAGATAAAGATAAAAAGGCCTCCGCCGCGAGCGGATTGCCCCCTATCATTGACCGTGAGCTGATCTTTGGCAATCCGGAGATTGCCGCACCGCAGCTCTCGCCCGACGGAAAGTTTCTTGCATTCCTGAAACCGTGGAAAGACACGCGTAACGTCTACGTGAAGGGCGTTGACGAGCCATTTGGCGCGGCCCGGCTGCTGACCACGGAAGCCAAGCGGCCCATCGCGGGCTATTTCTGGACCCGCGACAGCAAGTACATCTTGTTCGTGAAAGACAACGCGGGTGACGAAAACTTCAACGTCTATGCCGTCGACCCTGCCGCCAAGCCTGCTGCCGGGGCTGACGCGCCAACATCACGTGACATGACCGGTCTTAAAGGCGTGCGCGTGCAGCTTGTGGAGCTGCCCAAGAACGATCCGGACACCATCTATATCGGATTGAACGACCGCGACAAAGCCTGGCACGATCTTTACAAACTGAAGATCTCCACCGGCGAGAAGACTCTGGTGCGCAAGAACACTGAGCGCATCTCCGGCTGGGTCTTTGATCGTCAGGGCAATCTGCGCCTGGCGGAACGTTCCGCCGAGAACGGCGACACGGAAATCCTTCGCGTTGACGCCCACAAATTCACCAAGATCTATTCCTGCAACGTCTTTGAGGAATGCAACGTGGTCCGCTTTCAGAAAGACGGCAAACGCGCATACATGGCGACCAACAAGGGGCCTGATATGGACCTGGCTGCCCTGGTGCTGCTGGATCCAGAAACCGGAAAAACGGAGATGGTGGAATCCGATCCACTCAAGAGAGTGGATTTCACCGGCGCCATTTTCTCTGAGGTCACTGATGAGTTGGCCCTTACCCAATACCAGGATGACAAGCTGCGCCGCTACTTCAAAGACAAAGACATTGAGGTCGGCTTCCAGTGGCTGCGGACAAAGTTTCCCGGCAAAGAGGTTGGCCGCGCTTCATGGACCAAGGACGAACAGACCTGGGTGGTGCTTGTGAACAGCGACACCGAGCCGGGCGAGACCTATCTGTTCGATCGCAAATCCCACAAGCTGGCTCTGCAATACAGAGTCCGGGAAAAGCTTCCTCGCGAAGCGCTGGCCGAGATGAAGGTGATCCACTACAAATCGTCGGACGGGCTGGAGATTCCCGCATATTTGACGTTGCCCAAGGGCGTCTCCGGCAAGAACCTGCCTACCATCATCTTCCCCCATGGCGGCCCGTGGGGTCGCGATGTCTGGGGCTACAACCCCTATGCCCAGTTCTTTGCCAACCGCGGGTACGCCGTACTGAGCATGAACTTTCGCGGTTCGGCCGGCTATGGCAAAAAATTCATCGACGCCGGCAACAAAGAATGGGGCCGCAAGATGCAGGACGACGTAACCTGGGGCGCGAAGTACCTGGTAGCTGAAGGCATCAGCGATCCCAAGCGCATTGGCA
>JBAVUZ010000736.1:0-2116 GCA_049697035.1 Candidatus Angelobacter sp.
CAACGAGAATCACCCGAGCTATCGACGACCTTAGGGTTTGTGAGAAATCCGGGCTAGAGCAGTACCAGGGGTGTGGACATGCAAATCCCATCTACGCCATTCGGAGCCGCGAGCATACATAGTTTTCTTACGCTGTATCTTATCGTAGTTCTCTTTGAAAAGGGCAAGATATACGTTTCATTGCTGTGCCCATCCTGTGCGGACCCGTAGCATCGCGTGTAATCACAGGTCACGTCACGGACGCAAATGGCGGTACAGACCGCGATCTTATACCCCCGCAGCCCTACGCGCTTCAGGATACAGCGTGCTCTTATCGATGGGAAGCTGAAGAGCCATTGCTGCCTCTGGCGTAAGATCATGCCCGCCCTTCAGGTTCACCCACAATGACTGGACGGTATAAATGGGTCCCAAGGGAATTCCTGCGAACGGCGCAGTCCAAGAAGCCCGAAGGTGCGTCCTCTCCCATGCAGCATAAAGAGGCGTTCGCAGGAAAATGTTTCGGTAGAACTCCCTGAGGTTGCATGGTTACAACAGGCTGCACCGGGATCCTTCGACTCGCGCGCGCATTCACGCGCGCATCGCTCAGGACGACAAAGAAATGAGAGAGCGGGCGCCCCAGAGTGTAATAGGATCAAACAAAAAGAAAGCCTTGGGCCGGCGTTGCCGGATTTAGTTTTGAGCGCAGGCGTATGGCCGATTGTCCCATCACTTGTACGCAAGTTTATGTTCCTCCAGCCAGTCGCGGGCGATTTCTTCAATCGCTTCCTGGCGATAGCGATACCAGGCATCCAGGAGTCCGAGCCGTTCAACAGCGCCGCGGAAGTGGCGAAAAGCCCCGGAGCCGTGAATAGCGCTGATCAGAACCTTCCGGGCACGCTCATTCTGCTCCAGCGAGAAGCGCTCCATGATGGCCCACTCATGGACGTCAAAGCGGTCCGGCAAGGCCAAAAAGCGGTCACTCTCCAGGGCCTCGCGTATCCTGGGCATCGCCTCGCGTTGCCACTGCGGAAGGTCTCCGTCAGCGACTTCATCTTCCACCAAAGCAAGTTCGTCTTCGCTCACCTGAACAATTTCCCCGGTTTCCGGGTCGAGATAGGCCTCGCCTTCATTACTCTGGGATTCGATGGCATCGACGATGTCACGCAACGCAATTACGACGCCCATGGATCACCTCCAAAGAAGCCAAATCGCTGGCATTATAAGACGA
Organism: Candidatus Angelobacter sp.; assembly: GCA_049697035.1. Classification (GTDB taxonomy): domain Bacteria; phylum Acidobacteriota; class Terriglobia; order Terriglobales; family Acidobacteriaceae; genus Angelobacter. Next base: position 1,208 of record JBAVUZ010000736.1, read on the forward strand.
ATCAAGCCGAATTTCTGCTGGAATGCCATGACTTTGATGCAGCTTTTCGTCCGTTTTCAGCGGCCATGATTGCGGAGCGTGGGACTTGTCCACTCGGCTGATATCCATATTGTCCTAATTCGCAATTGATTCGCTATTGGAAGTGCGCTAGTATATGACCGCCCTCAGGGGTAGAAGTGGGTCTGATCATTGAAAATTTAGCAGAAGGCAATTGGCAATTAGCCGGTTCGGAACCTGATTTAGATCGTTCGACTCCCGGCTGCATCACCCCCGCAAGCGAAAAGCGCGCTTGCCGGGGACCCCGATTTCGCCGCTCGCTCACGATGACAGTTTGAGGCGCGGCGAATTTACGCCGCGCAGCTTTCATAGGTTGCGGCCCTCTGCCTGACTGGGATTGGGTTTGGGATTGGGATTGGGTGACGCTTGGGGTCACCCTTGGGCCACCCAAGGGCCACGCAAGGGCCACCCAAGGGCCACCCAAGGGTCGAATGGCGGAAGGGCAATAATATAGTTGACTAACCAATGGGATTTCTTCGCCTAAATTTATTTTTTCCTTTGCTTCTCTCATTCCAATTCGCCTATAAACAGTTCGGGACGTGCTCCGGTGTCAGCCGAAACACGCCCCTAACCACAAATCACCTTCCAGTGAAAGGCGAATCATGGCTGTCCTCGATTCTACCGATAAGGCAGGGATATATGAAACCCTGTCCAACCTCAACGCTGCTTTTTCTGAAGTTGTTAAACACCTTCACACGCTACGGAACACCGGACTATTTAAGTCCAAAGTTGCAAAGCTGTTTCCCGGTTTCGCTCAGGAACTTCAAGCCGAATTTAACCAAGAATTTCTTGAGACGCTGCACCAGCTTGAGCTTGACGATTGGAACGAGTACGGGAAAGCACGGCAACGCT
>JBAVUZ010000737.1:0-1871 GCA_049697035.1 Candidatus Angelobacter sp.
AATAAATTTTTCCGTTCAATACTTGACAATAACACACTCATATTTTATTATCGTTTTGTAGTCATGCAGCATCAAATCATTCGTAAGCGGCAATCATAAGAAACACAACTCATTTGAAGGAGATAAAAACATGACCATCACTCGAATCGACCCCTTCCGTGAACTGGCGAGCTTTTTCGAGACCTTTACCGAGCCAACCGGAAAAGACCAGTTGACCGCAGGCAGCTTTGTTCCTCCCGTTGACGTGTACGAGGATGAGCAGAACCTGGTACTCAAGGTGGAAATTCCCGGCCTGAACGATGAGGACATCAACGTCAGCGTGGAGAACAACACTCTGACCGTCCAGGGCGAGCGCAAATTTGAGAAGGAAGAAAAGGAAGAGAATTTCCATCGCATTGAGCGCCGGTATGGCTCTTTTGTCCGCACCTTTAGGCTCCCGAACACCGTGGACGCGGAAAAAGTGGAAGCCGCCTACGACAAGGGCATTTTGAAGATCACGCTGGCAAAGCGGGCAGAAGCCAAGCCGCGCCAGATCAAAGTTGGAATCGGCCAGAAGACCCTCCAGGGGTAAGCGGTTAGGGAGAAGGCCAACTGCTGATGAACGGCCGTACGGGAGATGAATGTTCATCTCCCGTTTTCTTTTAAGCAGCAGCCGACACGCAGGCAGGACCAAGAGCAAAAAGAAGACAATAGAAAACTGAAACACCTGGAAGCAGCAAACGATCTAATAGAAGTTGAGCCGGGTTGGCGGCGTCTGAGCCGCCAGGCGAAATCCTGAGCGAAGCGAAGGATCTCTTTCATAATAAAGTTTTAGGAGCACATTATGGCAATTCGTTGGGACAAATTCACAATCAAGGCGCAGGAAGCAATCCAGCAGGCAAATGAGCTGGCGGGCCAGCACGGCAATCCGGAAATGCTGCCGTTGCATTTGCTGGCTGGGCTGTTACAGGACAGCGAAGGCATTGTTGCGCCTGTCCTGGCCAAGCTGGGAGTGAATCCGGCTAAGCTTCAGTCGCAGGTGATGGAGAGGATCGATCGGCTGCCGAAGGTTTCCGGAGCGTCGGCCCAGCCGCACCTTTCCGCTGCCATGTCGAAATTGCTGGACCAGGCTTTCAAAGAAGCGGACACGTTCAAGGATGAATATGTCTCCACCGAGCACCTGCTTCTGGCGATGACAGCGGATAAAGATAAGGCCAACGAAGCTCGCCAGCTTCTAAGCAGCGCAGGCGCGGACCATGACGCCATTCTGAAGGCGTTGACCTCAGTGCGCGGATCGCAGCGCGTGACCGACCAGAATCCTGAAGGCAAATACCAAGCGTTGGCCCGCTATGCCAAGGACCTTACGGAACTGGCGCGGAAGGGCAAGCTTGATCCGGTGATTGGCCGCGACGAAGAAATACGCCGCGTGGTACAGGTGCTTTCGCGCAGGACGAAAAACAATCCAGTGCTGATTGGCGAGCCGGGCGTAGGCAAGACGGCCATTGTGGAAGGGCTGGCGCAGCGCATCATCTCCGGCGATGTACCTGAAATCTTGAAGAACAAGCGCGTGGTCGGACTGGATCTGGGCTCGATGCTGGCTGGAGCGAAGTATCGCGGAGAGTTTGAAGACCGGTTGAAGGCGGTGCTCAAGGAGATTGAAGACTCCAACGGGCAGATCATTCTTTTTATCGACGAGTTGCATACGCTGGTTGGCGCGGGCGCTTCAGAAGGCGCGATTGACGCCAGCAACATGCTGAAGCCGGCGCTGGCCCGGGGAGAGTTGCGCGCCATCGGCGCGACCACGCTGACAGAATTCCGCAAATACATCGAGAAGGACGCGGCTCTGGAGCGGCGCTTCCAGCCGGTGTTTGTGGGCGAGCCGAACGTGGAAG
>JBAVUZ010000738.1:0-11774 GCA_049697035.1 Candidatus Angelobacter sp.
TTGGGTGGCCCTGGGGTGGCCCAAGCGTGCCCCATGGGCCACCCCAAGCGTCACGCAAGGGTCGCCCAAGGGTCAATTATGCTAAGCGCCTTTGTTTGCAACAAAAATACAAAAAAGGCCGGGGAGGGGTGGCGCGCAGAGCGCGCCTATCGCCGGAATCACCGTAATCGCCGATATCGTGCGTGATCGGAAAGGCAAAAGCACACCGCGGAGTCGACCACCCCAACAAACCAAAACCGGGTTTGCTGGGGGCCCCGGGCGCTGAGACGCGGAGAACAGCCAAGGTTCGGAAGTCGGAACAGGGCCGAAGGCGGCCGGGCCACGCGATTCCCCCCAAGGGGCGGAACGGGAAACGGGGGACAAGAAACCCGCTTTTCCCTAGACCCCCGCATTCCGTGCGACTACAATATCGGTGTCCGCATCCTAATGTGTGACGAACAGGCGGTATCGGGAGTTCCCGAACTGCACTGGAGGCAAAATGAGCATCACTTCGTTTAACGGGGGGCAGCCTCACGGCGCTCAACCGATCCAACCGAAAGTTACCACCACAACAATCCACGAGAAAAAACTGCGGCATGAGCCCATTACCTGCCTTACGGCGTATGACTACGCCACGGCGCGGCTGGTGGACCAGGCCGGGATTGACATGATCCTGGTGGGCGATTCACTGGCGCAGGTTGTGCTGGGCTATGACAACACCCTGCCCGTTACGATGGAAGAAATGCTGCACCACACGCGGGCCGTGCGGCGCGCGGTGCGCTCTGCCATGGTGATTGCCGACATGCCCTTTGGCGCTTACCATGAAGACGAAAAAAGCGGCGTGCACAACGCTCTCCGCTTTGTGAAGGAAGCTGGCGCTGAAGCCGTAAAGCTGGAAGGCGGCGCGCAGCGCGTGGGCCTGGTGAAGCGCGTGCTGGACGCTGAAGTGCCGGTGATGGGGCATATTGGGCTGACGCCGCAGTCACTGCATAAGATGGGTGGCTATAAAGTCCAGGGCAAAGATTTTTCCGGCATTGAGCGCCTGGTGAAAGACGCCGTGGCGCTGGATAAAGCCGGAGTATTTTCAATCGTTCTGGAAGGCGTGCCGCGCGAAGTTGCCGCCATGATTACCCGTGAGGTGAGCGCGCCGACGATTGGCATTGGCGCCGGTCCGGATTGCGACGGCCAGGTGCTGGTCTTCCATGATCTGGTGAACCTTACGTTTGCGCCGCCGGCAAAATTTGTGCGCCAGTATGGCGATGCCGCCGCGCTCTTTACCAATGCCGTGCAGCAGTTCAAGGCCGACGTTGAGACGCGCATGTATCCCAACGACGCGGAATCGTACCATCTGCCCAAAAACACCAAGGCGGAGCTGGAAGCGATTTTGAGACGCAAGGAAATGAAGGCGTACGCAAGATAGCTGCTGGCAAATAGCTGCAAATAGCAATTAGCCATTAGCCTTTGTACTTACGACGCGGGCTTTTTATTTTCTGCCGTAACATGGTTTTTATGTTCGATTCAAACTGCCGGAAGGCCGACGCTTTTGCTAATTGCTAATTGCTAGCTGCTAATTGCTTTTTTCATGCTCATTCTCACTTCTGCCGCAGAAGTTACAGTTGTAAGCAAAGAAGCACGCCGCGCCGGCAAACGCGTGGGCTTTGTGCCCACCATGGGCGCGCTGCATCAGGGACATCTTTCTCTGGTGCGCACGGCGCGCACGCAGGCTGACGTGGTGATCACCTCAGTCTTTGTAAATCCCTTGCAGTTTGGGCCGACGGAAGATTTCAGCAAGTATCCGCGAGACGCGGAAAAAGATTCAGCCATGCTGGCCGCGGAGAAATGCGATTATCTTTTCCTGCCGTCGGTTGAGGAGATGTATCCGCCGGGCGCGACTACGTGGGTGAACGTGGAAGGCCTGAGTGAAAAGCTGGACGGCGGTTCGCGTCCCGGACATTTCCGCGGCGTAACCACCGTGGTGGCCAAGCTGTTCAACATCGTCCAGCCGGATTTTGCTTTCTTCGGCCAGAAAGACGCCGCGCAGGTGGCCATCATAAACAAGATGGTTTGCGACCTGAACTTTGATGTGCGAATCGTGGTCTGCCCTATCGTGCGCGAAGCCGATGGACTGGCAATGAGTTCACGCAACGCCTACCTGAATCCCGATCAGCGCAAGCAGGCGCTGGTTTTGTACCGCTCACTGATGCGGGTGCAGACGCTGGCGGATCGCGGTGAAAGCAGCTCTGCGCGGCTGAAAGTGGCCGGCGAACAGGTGATGGCGGAAGAAGCCGCGGTCAAGCTGGATTATTTTGAGATCGTAAACCGTGACACGCTTGATCCCGTCGTCGATATTTCCGGCGGCGCGCTGGTTGCAGTGGCGGCTTACGTGGGAAGCACGAGGTTGATCGACAATATTTTGCTGACGGGAAAAGGAAATGCGGCGGAGCCAAGATAGATTTCTGGCAAGATGTTGGCGGCTATTTTTTTGACACAAATAAATTTCCTGCGATCACATACCGCAACGGCAGCTCCGTAGCTTTTGTAATGCCAATGCGCTGCGTGACTGCTACTTCCTGCACTCGGAAGCCGTCGCTCTTCACCTGAAGATCGGACTTGGGAGAGAGCATGTCTTTGTCGTTATCACGCGGGCGCGTAATGCTCAGCGCTTCGCACAGCTTGCCCGGACCGCTGGCCAGCTTGCGCAGATCACGCATTGACATGAGATCGAGATCAGTCAGGTCGCGCGCTTCAGCCATGTTGCGCAAGCCGCTCACGGGCTCCAGAGCACGGATCAGAATGCAGCCCGCTTCGCCCGCAGGCAGACAGGAAATATTAAGGCAGTAATGAACGCCATAAATGAAGTAAACATAAGCGTGTCCCGGAGGTCCCCAGAGCACGGCATTGCGCGCCGTGTGTCCGGCAGCGGCGTGTGCAGCCAGATCGCCCGCGCCAAGATAAGCTTCCACTTCAACGATGCGTCCCGCAAGCTGCTTGCGTCCTTCGCGACGGACGATCAACTTGCCCAGCAGTTCACGCGCAACTATCCGCGGATCGCGATTGAAGAAAGCTCGGCGCAGCAACTTGGCTTCACGCGTCATACCGGCCGTGACTGCACGTGAGCGAAGCGTTCTTTCAATCGCAGAAATGGGCTTTCCAGCCAGCGATACGAAGCCGCAGCCAGCAGAATGGTAAGCGCCAGTCCCACGAGCGACTGGGCGAAGACCATGAAAGGCGTGGAAGCATGCACCAGGCGAATGACGCAGAAATGCGCGAACTCATGCAGCACGTAAAGACCGTAAGAAATTTTTCCCAGATACAGCAGCGCCCGGTTGCGAAAGAACGCATGCTGCGCCCCCAGGACTGAAAGCAGCACCGCAGCGCTGGCAATCGCCGTAAACGGATGTCCCACGGCCATCTGCCATGTGGTGAACTTCAATGTAGGACTGGTAACTGTGAACGCATACACCGCAACCCATGTCACAACTCCGCAACAGAGCAGCGCCGCACGTTGCAGACGAGTAAAAGACGGGAGCTTATGGCCGAACAACGCAATCAGAATCCCGAACGCGATAGGGTCAAGCCGCGTAAAGGTGTTGTACTCAATTCGCTCGACCGGCGCCGCGGAGACTGCCAGCCACACGCGCCAAGCGTTGGCGACTACCAATATTCCAATGGCGATGATCGCCATCGCGCGAGCCGAAGCTTTGCGCAGCGCAAGCGGCCATGCCAGATAAAACTGTTCTTCAATCGAGACGGTCCATAGCGGAACAGCGAACGACGCGGGCAAACCGTAAAAAACATAAACCCAGTTCCCCGCCAGAAGGCTATAGCCGACCACATATCGCATCGGCAGATTCTGCTCGGGAACCAGCACCGCAAAGGCCGCCGCAAACGCGACAAAAGCAAGATACAGCGGCCATATTCGCAGAATGCGCCGAAGATAAAAGCCGCGCAGATCCAGTGCTCCGGTGGCAGCACGCTCGCGCAGCAGGAGACTGGTTATCAGATAAGCGCTCAGAGCAAAAAATAAATCCACGCCGTAAGCGCCCGCGCCAAATGTTGGAATGAGCAAGCTGCTCAGCCAGTGCGGATATGCGGCATGGTCATAAAAATCCATGGTGCGCGGAGCCGCGTGAAAAATAAATACGCCCAGAAAAGCGAAGAAGCGCAGCACATCCAGCTCAGGACGATAAAACCGCTCAGCGCGTCCGCGCGCGTTAACGCCAGCCGTTGCCGAAACCCTCTCTGCAACCGTTGTCATCTACTTCTTCGCCGCGCCAAGGTTCGCCGTGCTACGCTTCGTCGCGCTTCGCTTCGCCGAATTCGCCACAGAGCCAGCAGCCCGTGTCGCAATCCATTCATCAACATTCCGCTCCAGAATGTCCAGCGGCAGCGGTCCGGATCCCAGCACCACATCATGAAAATCTTTCAGGTCAAACTTCGCTCCCAACTTTTCTTTCGCACGCGCTCGCAGCTCTTTAATCTTCAACTCTCCGGTCTTGTATGCCAGCGCCTGTCCCGGCCACGCGATATAGCGGTCAATTTCATTCGTGATGTCCAGTTCGTGCTTCGGGCAGTTTTCCATGAAATATCTGATCGCCTGTTCACGCGTCCAGTGCTTCACGTGGATTCCCGTATCAACCACCAGCCGCACGGCGCGCCACATCTCATAGCTGAGCTGGCCAAATTTCGAATACGGATCGCTGTAAAGCCCCATATCGTCGCCCAGCGACTCCGCATACAATCCCCAGCCTTCCACATAAACGGTATATTCTCCGTAGCGGCGGAAATTGGGCATTTCTCCCAGTTCATGCGCCCGGGCAATCTGCAAATGGTGTCCCGGCACCGATTCATGCATGGAAAGCACCATCATCTCCCACTTGGGCCGGGCATCAGGCTTATAAAGATTAACGAAGTAGGTTCCCGCGCGCGATCCGTCAGCGGCACCAGGGCGGTAATACGCGGCTGTGGTATCTGGCGCGAAGGCCGCAGGAATAGCCTCAACTCCATAAGGCTCGCGCGGCAGCGTTCGAAATACCTTTACCAGGTTCGGATCAATAGTCTTGGCCACCGCCTTGTAGGCCACAAACAGCTCTTCCGGTGTCTTATAAAAGAATTGTGGATCGGTACGCAGAAATTTGAAGAACTCATCGCGCGATCCCTTGAATCCCGTCTGCTGCATCACGCGGTCCATCTCGCCATTGATGCGCGCCACTTCTTTCAGTCCGATCTGGTGCACCTCTTCCGGCGTTTCGTTCGTCGTCGTATAGTGGCGGATCATTTGCGCGTATAGTTCTTCGCCATTAGGCAGCTGCCACGCGCCCACCTTGTCATAGCAGGCAGGCAGATATTCGCTCACAAAGAACTGCTTAAATTTTGTGAAGGCCGGAACAACCTGCTGCTCCACTGCCTCGCGAGCTGCCTGCTGCAGCCGTTGCTGGTCTGCCTGGCTGATTGCAGATGGGAAAGTCTTGAATGGCTTGTAGAAGCCGCTCTGCGTGGGATCGCTCACAATCTGCTTATCGATCTGCGCCGGAATCCGCTCCATGATCACGCGCGGATGCACCATGCGTTCGCGGATTCCTTCTTGCAGCAGGGCCGTAAATTGGTCCAGCGCCGTTGGCACCGCGCGCAGACGCGCCAGCCAATCTTCGTAATCTTTCACCGTCTCAAAACGCAGTGAGTTTCCCAGGTCGTCACTGGTCTGGGGCCCTTCGCGCTGATTAAAGCTCAGCAAAAACCAGCGCACTTTATATTGCTCAATGCGGTCGGCATAGCGCTTTTGAAAAAGGTCGTAGTTGAGCTGGTCAGTCTTGCTCAGCTGCTTGCGGTCAATCTTTGCGAGCTTCGCCAGAATCTCGTGATTATTTTGATCGCGGAGCGCATACGCTTCCGGGCTTCTATCCATCCAGCGATCGTTCCATCGGCGGTCGCCCAGCTCAGACGCATCTTCCGGGCGCTCCTGCATCTCCTGGTCCCACGCAGCGTTGAACAGATTGTGCAGCGCTTTAGCCGCGCTCGGCTGTGGCGCAGCCCGTCCCACCACAGGCAAAGTTAAAAGCAAAAGCACGAAAGGCCACGCTCGCATTAGTTCCTCCGATTCTCAGCGGAAAGTGTATAGCAGTTCGCGGCAGCATTAAAATCATCGCAGCATCCAAAGCTGCTTAAATAACGCAGTTGCTGTGGATTTCTACTGGAGGCATGCCATGAGGTTTAAAAGATCAATTGTATTCGCCCTGCTGTTGGCCTTTGCGTCGTGGGCTGGCGCCGCAACCATTCCTTCTGGAAGCCACGCCACCGTTCGCCTCAACACGTCCCTAAGTTCAGCCACAGCGCATACGGGCGAAGCATGGAGCGGAACTCTCACGCATGAGATTGTTGAACATGGCAAAGTCATCGCCAAGGCCGGATCTCCAGTCAAAGGCAAAGTAACCTACGTAAACCGCAGCGGACGCCTGCATAAACCGGGCGCGCTTACTTTGCGGTTGACTTCCATCAATGGTGAAACTGTCTATAGTTCGCGCGTTACTCGCCAGGGCAAGAGCCACACCAAGAGCAATGCAACCAAGATCGGCGGAGGCGCAGGTGCAGGAGCGCTGATTGGCGGACTTGCCGGAGGAGGCAAGGGCGCGGCCATTGGTGCAGCGGCTGGAGCGGGTGCTGGAACAGGAGTTGCTGCAGCCACGGGCAAGCAGGAAGTCAGGATTCCGGCAGAGAGCGTCCTCACCTTTACGATTACTGGATCAAAGTAAGCAGTCAGCAGCAAGCATTCAGCACTTGGCCAACCCGCTTACCGCAAAGGTCGCGAAGGCGCAAATGAAGAAGGGATTTTAATTTCTGATTTTCTTTGCGACCTTTGCGTCCTTTGCGGTTGCACTTCTTTCGCTAACCGCTATTTCAGCGCCGCAATCGCTGCCGCAGCATGTTCGTCCGGTTTCAGTCCCGTAAGCACAGCGGAAATCCTGCCTTCCGGGCTGATCACGAACGTCGTCCGCTCGATTCCCATATATTTCTTGCCGTACATGCTCTTTTCCTTCATCACGCCGTACTTGTTGCAAACGGCCTTGTCTTCATCGGCCAGCAAGGAATAAGGCAGGTCATATTTCTCTTTAAATTTCTTCTGGGCAGAGGGCTTGTCGGCGGAAATGCCAAGCACCACGGCCCCAGCCTTTTGGATTTTGCTGAATGCGTCGCGGAACCCGCACGCCTCAATCGTTCAACCGGGCGTGTTGGCTTTGGGATAGAAAAACAGCACCACATTCTTGCCGCGATAGTCTTTCAATGCGGTTGGCTTGCCTTCTTCATTGGCAAGAGAGAAGTCCGGGGCTTTATCATTAACTTCCATAGGTTTTCCGTGTTTATAAGATCAATGAATTTATATAGCAGAAGCAGGTTCCTGGCCAGCGCGGTGCTTGTGCTGGTATGTGCGGCGGCCGTCACGGCTGCGTTTGCCCAGCGTCGCAAGGCGCACAAACTGCGGGCCACCGCCGTGGTTGAGATCACCACGGACTCGGCTGGCATCGTCGCCACGCACGTCTTTCCCGTCGCCATTCTGGATGAAGGAAGCTTCCATGATGCCAGTATCTATAAAGCCGCGCCGCAGCCCATGGCGCTGGATAACGGCATTGTCTATGAAGTGCAAAAAGATGGCATTCCCGTTGGCTACGCCACTATCCTGAACAGCACCAACAATAAGGGCTGGACCGCGCTGGCCAAATGGCAGGTAGCGGAAGAACCCAAGAAAGCGCAGGCGCCTGCTCCTGTAACCACAGGTGACGACCGGCCGATTATTCATCGCGGCGATGCCACCCCGTCACCCACGCCTGCCAGCACGCCCGCGCCGGGTACTGATTCCACAACCCGCACTTCTTCTTCAAGTGCGCCCTCATCTCCAAGTGCACCTTCAAGCGATTCATCGGCTGGCGCGCCGGACGATGCTGACCGCCCTGTACTCCGGCGGCGCTCTCCCATCCACCCAGAGCCAGAATCAACGCCGCAACCTTCGCCTACTCCGTCTGCCCAGGCCCCAGCAGCGGGATTGCCCGTTCCGCGCACCAAGCTGCCTGTGGTTCCCTCCGGCACCAAGACATTTGTGGCGGTCTCTGATAACGAGCCAGCGGACATCCGCTCTTTTGCTTTCAAATGGAAGCCCGGTGAGGAGCAGCAGATGGAAGACAGGATGCGCAAACTTGCACTCGCGCAGCTTCCACAGGAAAACGCCCAGCTGAACACCAATTCTCTTCAGAATGTGGTGATGCGCTCTTTTGATCTCGACCTCAGCAATGATGCCGTCATCGTTTTCAGCGCGGAAATTCCGGGGAGTTATTTGGCGCCGGGCGGCAAAACCGTGCCGGGAAAGTTCGTCTCGCGCTATGTCACCGTGATTGCGCGCGTGGACTTTGAAGGCGTGCCGCAGAAGCTTGCCTCCAGCGTGACAGATTCTTCCCGGCTCGACGTGGCCCCGCGGCTGGAGTTGATTGACGCAGTCGATGTCGATGGCGACGGCCTGGCCGAACTGCTCTTCCGTGAATACGGCTTCGGCGATAAAAGCTTCATCATTTATGGCGTGGGCCGCAGCACGGTAACAAAAGTATTTGAGGGCGCAAGCATGCCGTTGCGATAGGAGACATTTCAAAAAGTCTCAGATAGAGCTCTTCAATAAAATGTTTCGAGTTGTGGACGAAATCAGGTAGAGCCTATCTTTACCCTGAAGACCATTTCGTAGCCATCAAGCTCACACCATCAGTCGAACGCGTTCTCCGTTCAGCCTCCTAACTAACCGCCGCTCACCGCCGGCACAATTAGGACTTCGGCGTCGGCAGGTACCTTGGTGGAAAGGCCCTCGGCAAAGCGGATGGCTTCATCTCCCACAAATATGTTGATGTGCTGGCGCAACGCACCTTGCTCATCCACAATCCGGTCGCGCAGGCCGGGATATTCTTTCCACAGCGCTGTGAGCGCTTCAGAGACAGTCGCCGGTGAGCCGCTTATCGCAAGCAGATTGCGGCCACCGGCAAAAGAAGCCAGATACGTAGGGATGCGAACCGTGATCGGCATAAGCTATCTCGCAGCCCGCGCACGACCAGAGCTCTTGGACTTTGCAGAAACCTTCTTTCGCGGCGCAGATCGACTCTTGCCAGCCTTGCTCTTGACTGCCTTGCTCTTCTCCTTGCCTCTGTGTCTCCCTGGTAAGTTTTTCCCATCGTCGCCTACCCATGCCGCTTTCACGCAAACAACCGCCGGCAGGCCTTCAATAATCACCTTCCATGATTTGCCGTCATCGCTTGATCCATAGACCTTGCCGCTTCTGGTCCCGAAATAAACACCAGCCGGATTGCACGTGTCCGTTGCCAGCGCGTCGCGCAGAACAGTTTCATTGGCATTCTTCTGCGGCAAGCCGCGCGTGAGAGGCTCCCAGCTTTCGCCCGCATTCTTTGTCCGGTAGACGCGCAGCTTGCCTTCCGGCGTGCAGCGATATTGGTCTGACTCAATGGGCACAATGTAAACCGTCTCAGGATCGTGCGGATGCGCAGCCATGCAAAAGCCAAAGTCAGATGGCACTCCGTTGGCGATGTCCTTCCATGAGTTGCCGGCGTCGTCACTGCGATACAGTCCCCAGTGATTTTGCAGAAACAGCCGCTCCGGCGTGTAACGATGTTGCACAACCTTGTGCACGCACTGGCCAAATTCCGGATGCTTGTCCGGCATAAACTCCGCTCTTACTCCGTTGTTCCTCGCCTGCCACGTTGCTCCGCCATCGTCCGTGCGGTATGCGCCCGCCGTTGAAATGGCAATCATCATGCGCTTTGGGTTTGTCGCGTCCGGGACAATCGTATGCAGGCACAACCCGCCGCCGCCCGGTTGCCATTTTGGGCGATGAGGATGATTGAGGAGTCCCTCCACCGGCGACCATGTCTGGCCCGCATCGCGCGACTCAAACAGCGCCGCAGGCTCTACTCCGCAATAAAGCGTGTCAGGATCGTCATTGCGTCCGGGCGTAATCTGCCAGATATTCTTGAGCGTCAGCTTGGATTCCTCTGGGAACTTCACGGAATAAGCTTCCGGCTCCGTGACGGTCTTGCCGTAATCGTCAGACGAGCACAGCACCGTGCCCCACTGGAAGCTCTGCTGCGCCCACCACAGCCTGCGGCGTCCCTGGCGCTGGTCAAAAGCCATGGCATACACCGGAGCGCCTATTGAATAAGGGCCGCCCACGTCCCATTTTTTGCGTGACTTGTTGGAGCGCAGCACAAATGCGCCCTTCATGGTGCCCACAAGCACAATCACGTCGCCATTTTTCGCCGAGACGTGTTTAACTTTCGGCATAGTTCCTCCGTCAGAAATTATTCCAGACATTTTATCGGTGGGACGCCCGTGATTTCCAATTCGATACGCCTCGCGATTCGCAATTTACAGATTAAGTTTGAAGTCCGCGCGGTTGATGTCTAAGATTGTCCGTTTCACCACATACCAGTGCGAACCCGTATGCACGTATGAAAGAGGATACCGATGCGAAAAATGATTCTTGCGATAGTTTTGTTTGGACTGTTTGGCTCCATGCACGCCTTTGCCCAGGGCCAGGATTACAGCAAGGTTGAAATGAAAGTGCAGAAAGTTGCCGGCACTGTTTACATGATTGAAGGCGCGGGCGGAAATATCGCTGCTTCGGTCGGCGATGACGGCATTGTCATGGTGGATGATGAATTCCTGCCGCTAGCGGACAAGATTGAGGCTGCGCTGAAAGGTATTACCGATAAACCGGTCAAGGTTGTTCTGAACACCCACTGGCACGGCGACCACACCGGCGGCAATCCGCACTTTGGCGAAAAAGCTCCCATCGTGGCACAAGAAAACGTTCGCAAGCGCCTGGTCACCGGTGGCAAAACGCGCTTTGGCGAAACCAAGCCTGCCGACAAAACTGCCCTGCCCATCATCACCTTTGAAAACGACGTCTCAGTCCATCTGAACGGCGAAGACATACACGCTATCCATTTCCCCAACGGCCACACCGACGGCGACAGCGTGATCTTTTTCAAGCAATCCAACGTGGTCCACATGGGCGACGATTTCTTCAACGGCGGCATGTTCCCGTTTATCGATATCGATAGCGGCGGTAGCGTGCAGGGCATGATCGCTGGCGACGAAAAAGTCCTGGCCGAAGTCCCTGACGACGTAAAGATCATCCCCGGCCACGGGCCGCTTGGAACCAAGGACGATCTGAAAAAATTCATCACCGCATTGAAAGAAACTTCAGCCGCCGTCGAAGCCGGCATCAAGAAAGGCAAAACACTCGATCAGCTCAAGCAGGAAAAAGTCCTGGCCAAGTGGGATTCCTGGGGCCAGGGCTTCATCAAAACCGATATGTTCATTGAAATTCTGTATGACAGCCTGAAGAACAAACCAAGCGGCCCGAAGAATTCGCATGGGCATATAAGCAAGTAGCTTTTTCCGAAGTCCCGACCCTGAGCTTGCCGAAGGGGAGGGAACCCTATGGCCGCGAGAAGCTCTAGGAAAACATCTGGCCGCGAATAACGCTAAAAACGCGAAGAATTCGAGATTCGTGTCCATTCGCGTTATTCGCGGCTAAGTATTGTTCGCTTACGAAAGGGATCCCTCGCCGTGCTCGGGATTTAAGAAAATAGCGCGACTCAACCTAGCTTTTTCCCCAATAACTCATTCACGGCTCCAGGACTGGCCTGCCCTTTTGACGCCTTCATCACCTGGCCCACAAAAAATCCGATAATCGTCGTCTTGCCCGCGCGATACTGCTCCACCTGTTTGGGGTTGGCGGCAATGAT